>NZ_JAMZGH010000060.1:0-21607 GCF_024158805.1 Chromobacterium sp. S0633
TCTTGCAGTGCAAGTGTTTGGTCATCGACCGAGCACTTACACCTATCGGTTATTCGTTCTGTTAAAGATCGGTGCAGATCGCTGCGTTTCGTTTCCGTCGCTGCGTTGTCTGCTGAGGAGGTGAAATATACGTTACAGCCCTCGCTCCGTCAACACCTATTTTGAAAAAAGACGGAGATTTCGCAAACAGCGCCGGCAAGCTTTTGATTTGTAAAGAAGCCGTCATTCCGGGTCGGAACAATTTCTCTCCAACGCTCCGACAAGCCCTCGCGGAGGAAACGCGCAGGATGCGAAAAAGCCCCGATTGACGGGGCTTTTTCTGGGCAGGAGGCCGGCATTCCGGCGAACGGAGCGGCCCAAACGGCTAAACCGCCTTGCTCAGCTGCGGTAGTCCGCATTGATCTTCACATAGTCATAAGAGAAGTCGCAGGTCCAAACCGTGGCTTCCGCCGCGCCGCGCCCCAGGTTTACCCGCACTAGGATTTCCGGCTGAGCCATCACACGCTGGCCGTCTTCTTCTTTATATAGAGGATTGCGTCCGCCGTTGACCGCGACCAGCACCTCGTCCAGATACAGCTCCAGGCGATCGACGTCCAGGTCCTGTACCCCGGCGTAGCCGATGGCGCACAGCAGACGCCCCAGGTTTGGGTCGGAAGCGAAGAAAGCGGTTTTCACCAGCGGGGAACGCGCGATGGCGTAAGCAACGTCCTTGCACTCTTCGAAGGAGCGGCCGCCCTCAACTTTGACGGTGATGAACTTGGTGGCGCCCTCGCCGTCGCGGACGATGGCCTGAGCCAGCGCCGTGGCGACTTGAATCAACTCCGCCTTCAGCGCCTGATAGGCCGCCAGCTGCGGCGAATCGATCAACGGAGCGCCGCTTTGGCCGGTGGAGATCAGGATAAAGCTGTCGTTGGTGGAGGTGTCGCCGTCCACCGAGATGCAATTGAAGGAAACATCAGCCACTTCCTTCACCAGCTGACGCAGCACCGGACGCGTCACGGCGGCGTCGGTGGCGATGAAGCCCAGCATGGTGGCCATATTGGGATGAATCATGCCGGCGCCCTTGGAGATGCCGGTGATGTTGACCGGATGACCGTCCAGCGTCAGGCGGGCGCTGACCGCCTTGGGCGCGGTGTCCGTGGTCATGATGGCGCGGGCGGCGTCGGCCCAGTCCGCGCCTTGCCGATGCGGCAGCGCCGCGGCGATCTTGTCCACCGGCAGCGGCTCCAGGATGACGCCGGTGGAAAAGGGCAGGATCTGTTCCGGCTGGCAGCCAAGCTCATCGGCCAGCGTGCGGCAGACTTGCAGCGCGTCGCTGCGCCCTTGTTCGCCGGTGCCGGCGTTGGCGTTGCCGGTGTTGACGACCAGCGCGCGGATCTGCACGCCGGCGTCCAGATGCTTTTTGCAAATTTGCACCGGCGCGGCGCAGAAGCGGTTTTGGGTGAACACACCGGCAACGGTGTTGCCTTTGTCCAGACGGATGACCAGCACGTCGTTGCGGTCGGCTTTCTTGATGCCGGCGGCGGCAATGCTCAGTTCCACGCCGGGAATGGGGAAGAGATGTTCGCCGCTGACGGGCTTGAGGTTTACTGCCATCTATCGCTCCAGATCAATCAATATTATTCGCATCGATTGTAGCGGATTTGATCCGCCGGACCGGAAACAAAAACGGCGGCCGGATCAACCCGCTTCGGCCGCCGCCGCGCTCAGCAGTTCAAGCAGCGCTTCGCCGTAGCGCGCCAGCTTGAGTTCGCCCAACCCATACACCTTGGCCAAGCCGGCGCGGGAGCTGGGATGCTTTTCCACCAGGTCGCGCAGGGTGCGGTCGGAGAACACCGCGTAGGCCGGCACATTGTGTTCGTCCGCCATTTGCCGGCGCCAGCCGCGCAGCGCCTGCCACAGCCGCTCTTCGCGCTCGGTGCGCAGCCAGCGATCGGCGCTGGCGCTGCTGCGCGTCGCCTTGTCGTCAGCCAGCGGCCGCAGATAGACTTTTTCCTGGCCTTTGAGCACGGCCCGGCATTCGTCGCTCAACACCAGCGACTGACCGCGGGCGATGTCAACATGCAGCAGCTTGCGCGCCACCAGTTGGCGGATGATGGAGCGCCAAACGCGTTGGTTGTAGTCGCGGCCGATGCCGAAGGTGGACAGCTTGTCATGGCCGTAATGACCGACGCTTTGATTGGCGCGGCCCAGCAGCACGTCGATCACGTGGCCGGCGGAGAAGCGCTGCTCCACCCGGTAGATGCAGGACAGCAGCTTTTGCACCGCCACGGTGGCGTCGAAGGTGATGGGCGGATGCAGACAGTTGTCGCAATGGCCGCAAGGCCGGCTCTGTTCGCTGAAATGCGCCAGGATGTGCTGACGGCGGCAAGAGGCGGCTTCGCAGAAGGCCAGCATGGCTTCGAGCTTGCCCAGTTCTACCTGCTTTTGCAGCTCGGCCATTTCCCCGCCTTCTATCATTTGCCGCAATTGCACCACGTCGTTGAGCCCGTAGCACAGCCAGCTGGCGGCGGGCAGGCCGTCGCGGCCGGCGCGGCCGGATTCCTGATAAAAGTTTTCCGGGCTCTTGGGCATGTCGATATGGGCGACAAAGCGTACGTCCGGCTTGTCTATGCCCATGCCGAAAGCGACGGTGGCGACCATGACCACGCCTTCGTCGCGCAGGAATTCGCGCTGGTTCGCCTCGCGTTGCTGATGGCTGAGGCCGGCGTGGTAGGGCAAGGCGTGGATGCCGTTGTCGCACAGCCATTGCGCGGTGTCTTCCACGCGCTTGCGCGACAGGCAGTAAACGATGCCGGCGCTGCCCGGGTATTCGTTGCGGATGAAGTCGAGCAGCTGCTTTTTGGCGTTGTGCTTTTCCACCACTTGGTAGAACAGATTGGGCCGGTCGAAGCTGGACAGGAAGACGCGCGCGTCCTGCAGCTTCAGGTAATGGATGATGTCGGCGCGGGTCTGTTCGTCGGCGGTGGCGGTCAGGGCGATGCGCGGCACTTGCGGGAAGCGCTCGGCCAGAAAGCCCAATTGCTGGTATTCCGGGCGGAAGTCGTGCCCCCAGTGGCTGACGCAATGCGCTTCGTCGATGGCGAACAGGCTGATGTTCAGCTGCGACACGAACTCTTGGAAACGCGGGGTCAGCAGGCGCTCCGGCGCCACATACAAAAGATCCAGCGAGCCGGCGCGCGCCTGGCGCGCGATGTCGCGCGCCTCGTCCAGCGGGGTGGCGGAATTGAGACAGGCGGCGGCCACGCCCTGCTCCACCAGGGTGGCGACCTGGTCCTGCATCAGCGCGATCAGCGGCGACACCACGATGGCGACGCCCGGCCGCATCAACGCGGGGATCTGAAAGCAGAGGCTCTTGCCGCCGCCGGTGGGCATCAGCACCAGCGCGTGGCCGCCCTGGGCGACGTGATCGACAATCTCCCCTTGCTGCCCGCGGAATTCGGGATAGCCGAAGATATTATTGAGTAGGGAGAGCGCGTCCTGCATAAGCCGTCTTCTTGCGAGAAGGGGCCTATTGTACGGCAAGTGGCCGGCAGCGTCCTGTCCCGGGAGCCACGGGCAAAAAAAGGGCCGCTGGAGTGCAGCGGCCATAAAGTTGGATGGAGACAATGTGAAACGAAGAGGAAAAATGCTCTCGCACTACCATGGACCTGTGGGACACTCGCGAAGTTCCTTTTTTTCCATTTATTTTTGGCGTTTCTTCGCAAAAAAATACTTATATGGCATTGCGGATTTTTTGCGGCGCCGCACTGTCGAAGGCAGCTCGCCACCCGTCTCTAGCCACCGCCGCGCAAGCCCTTCCGCGCGCCGACGCTTGGAGCCTTCCCCCGGCTGTGCGACACTGACCGACGATTTCTTGGAGGCATTAATGCGTAATATTTGGCCCGTCCTGCTGGCGGCCGCAGTGATCAGCGGCTGCGCCAGCGCCCCCAGCAAAACACCCAGCCCATCGACCGTCGGCAAGCCCGCTCAGTCCGGGGCCAGTCCGGCCAACGCCGATTGGCAAAACCTGGGGGTTTCCCCCAACGGCAACATCCTGAACGAACTGGACAAGCTGTCTGTCCGCAAGCAGGGCCAGGTGGCCAGCTTTCGCGACCGCAAGACCATCTTCAATCTGAAGAAGGAAAACTTCCTGTCCACGCCGCGTCACAAGGTGTCGATCAATACTTGGCAGATAGACTGTTCGCAGCGCACTTTCCGCCTGCTGGACATGGTGCTGTTCGATGAGAACGGCCGCCAGATCGCCAGCTTCACCTATAATGACGCTCAGATAAAACCTATGCCGGTAGTGCAGAATTCGGCCAGCTATCAACAGATGCTGCTGGTATGCAAGGGCGAACCCGGGTTCTGAGCCCGTTTCGCCCAGCCCGCTCGCTCGCGGCCGCGTCCCGCGGCGCGCCAAAACGCGAGCGGGCGTTTTTTGCGTAGCGGCCCCGCCGCCCAACCGGCCCCATGCCTGGAGCGCCCATGCAAGCGATTCGACGAGTGGTCTTCAATCAAAAAGGGGGGGTGGGCAAGTCCACCATTACCGTCAATCTGGCCGCCGTCGCCGCCAAACAGGGCAAACGGGTGCTGTTGGTGGACCTGGATCCGCAGGGCAACGCCAGCCATTATCTGATGGGTTCCGCCGCCCGGGACGACGCGCCGTCGCTGGCCGGCCTGTTCGAGCAGATGCTGAGCATTTCCATGTTCAGCAAGGAGCCGGCGGACTTTGTCCGCGCCACGCCGCTGACCGGGCTCAGCCTGCTGGCTTCGCACCCGGACCTTGCCGAGCTGATGGGCAAGCTGGAGGCGCGCTACAAGATGTTCAAACTCAAGGAAGCGCTGGACAGCTTGAGCGGCCGGTTCGACGAGATCTGGATCGACACTCCGCCGGCCTTGAACTTCTTCACCCGCTCGGCGCTGATCGCCGCTGACCGCTGCCTGATTCCCTTCGACTGCGATGCCTTTTCCCGCCAGGCCCTCTATAACCTGAAAGTGAACACCGAGGAAATCCGCGCCGACCACAATCCCGAGTTGTTCATCGAAGGCATCGTGGTCAACCAGTTCCAGGCGCGGGCCAGTTTGCCGGTGCGCCTGGTGGAGGAGCTCAAGCAAGAAGGCCTGCCGGTGTTGTCCTCTCCGCTGTCTTCATCCGTGAAAATCCGGGAGTCACACGATGCGGCGCTTCCCATGGTGTACCTGGACCCGCGCCACAAACTGTCTCGCGAGTTCGAAGCGCTTTACCAGGAGCTGGCGCGGGATGGACGGCCTGCCTAGCGTCCCTCTCCCGCTGTCCGCCGGCTCGCGCGGAGGCGGCTCCCCTTGAATCGCCTGAGCTCGCTGCTGGTCAGCGGCCTGCTGAGCGTCGGCCTGCTGTCCGCCGAATACTGGCTGATGATCAACGATGAACGCGCCGAGCTCATCGACCGCCAGCATTACTGGGGCGAATTGAGCGCCGAGTTGCTGCGGGTGCGGATGCAGGCGATGCTGGATCACTCCGCCGTGCTGGCGCAGAGCCTGGCCAACAGCCCCCAGCCGCGTTCATTGGCCGTGCTCGCGCGCAGCACCATACGCGACGATACGCCGTTCGGCGGTCTGGGCATCATCGAATACGTGCGCCCGGAACAGCGCGAGGCGTTCGAAAGCCGCATCGCCAACAGCATACGCGTATTGCAGGACCGCCATCTGGCGCCCAGCCCGCGCCGCCCGCTGTACTATCCGGTGTCCGGCTACCTGCCGGACGACAGCAACGCCTTGCCGCAAGGTCTGGACCTGGGGGGCGTAGGCAACGCCCGCCGCAAGATGGACCTGGCGCGCCACAGCACCCAGCCGGTGCTGATGCCGACCACGCTGCCCGGCAGCAACGGCAGCCGTCTGGACATCGTCGTGCGGCTGAACGACGACAACACCCTGCTGCTGCTGAATCTGCGCAAGGACAAGCTGATCCAGGACAGCCAGCGCGAACCCGGCACCGCCAGCCCGCTGCGCCATGTCCGCATCGTCGCCTGGACCCAGGAACAACCCGACGCGCCGCTGCTGGACTCCCAGCCCACCCGGCCGCTGCCGTCCACGCCGCCTTTGTACACCATTCGCCACAATCTGGGCGGCAACGAGATCTTGTTCGGCGCCTATCCGCAAGGCGTGGCCAATCCCGGCATGCGGCTGACCCACTGGGCGATCCTGGCCACCACGGCCGGTTTTTTGCTGGCGATGTTCTGGTTCCAGCAACAGCAGGCCCAATCCCGGCGCCGGATGCAGGATCAGCTCAAGCGCAGCCAGCAGCAATTGGAAATGAACACGCGCACGCTGCGCGAGCAGATCAACGACAGAGTGATGTCCGAGCAGGCGCTGGCGCAGAGCGAGGCGCGCCAGCGCGCCATTCTGCAAGCCAGTTCCGACGCCATCATCCTGATCGACCACCAGGGCCTGGTCTTGCAGATCAACCCGGCGGCGGTGCGGCTGATCGGCCAGTCGGCGGACATGGTGCGACAACTGCCGATAGGCAAGCTGCTGGACGAGCTGTACGACCGCAATCCGGCGCGCAGCTTCGAACACATCGCCCAGGAACACGAGGGCCGGCCGTTCGAGGCCAGCTTGCGCCGCAGCGACGAGCATATGCTGCCGGTGGAGCTGTCGCTCAGCCGGGTCACCTTGCCGGACGACTGGTTCTACGTGGTGGTGTGCCGCGACATCTCCATCCGCAAGGAGCAGGAAGCGGCGCTGATCGAACTGAAAAACAGCCTGGCCGAGCAGGTGGAAGTGCAAAGCCGCCAGTTGTCCGCGCTGCTGGACGCCAGCCCGATGGCGATGGCCTACATCGTGGACCGCAATCTGCTCCAGGTGAACCGCGCCTTTCTCGATCTGTTCGAGCAGCGCGAGGAAGTCATCCTCGGCCACAGCACCCTGCCCTTCTTTGAATCGCCTGAGCAATGGGAGCGCACCGGCAAGGCGCTGTACAGCCTGCTCAACGACGGCAAGGTGGTGCAGACCGAGCAAAGGCTGCGCACCGGCACCGGCAAGCTGTTCTGGTGCCGGCTGTACGGCAAGGCCATCAACCCCTCGGTGCCCAAGCTCGGCACCATCTGGCTGTACCAGGACTTTTCCGCCCAGCGCGCGCTGGAGGAAACCCTGCGCCACGCCAAGGTGCTGGCCGAGGAAAACAGCCGCGCCAAGACGGAGTTCCTGGCCAATATGTCCCACGAGCTGCGCACGCCGCTGCACGCCATCCTGGGCTTCACCGAAATGGGCCAGGCCCGCTCCCGCGGGCAGCACGACGACAAGATGGCGCAATACTTCAGCCGCATCCAGAGCAGCGGCAACCGGCTGCTGACCCTGCTCAACGATTTGCTCGACCTGGCCAAGATGGAAGTGGGGCGCATGGAATACACCATAAGCCGCAACAATCTGTGCCAATGCCTGCACGACATCTGCGACGAAATGACGCCGCTGGCCGCGCTCAACGACATCCGCATCTATCTGAACTGCTCGTCGGAGCAACTGCACGCCGACATCGACCCCTTCCGCATCGGCCAAGTGATGCGCAACCTGCTGTCCAACGCCATCAAGTTCAGTCCGCACGGCGGCGAGATCTACGTCAACGCCGGCCTGCGCCAGGACGCCGACGGCGAGAACATCCTCGTCACCGTGGAAGACACCGGCCCCGGCGTGCCGGAGTCCGAACTGGAAAGCATTTTCGACAAATTCATCCAGAGCAGCAGCACCAAGACCGGCGCAGGCGGCACCGGCCTGGGGCTGGCCATTTGCCGCGAGATCATCTCCGCCCACCATGGCCGCATCTTCGCCAGCAATTTGCCGACACGCGGCGCGCTGTTCACTTTCATCATTCCGCGCACCGGACAGGCCGGCGCCACGGAGGACCCCAACCATGCCCCACAAACTACTGCTCGTTGACGACGAACCCTTCAATCTGGAGCTGATGGCCGAACTGCTGCAGGACGCCGGCCACGAAGTGGTCCAGGCCGAGGACGGAGAGACCGCGCTGGACATCCTGCAGCGAGAAGGCGAAACCTTCTCCACCGTGCTGCTGGACAAGATGATGCCCGGCATCAGCGGCTTCGACGTGCTCAAGCGCATCAAGAGCGAGCCGCGACTGGAGTTTTTGCCGGTCATCATGCAAACCGCCATGGGCGCGGCCTCCAGCGTGCAAGAAGGACTGGCGGCCGGCGCCTTCTACTATCTGACCAAGCCGTTCTCCCGCGACATGCTGCTGGCCATCGTCGAGGCGGCGATAGGCCACTGGGACCGCTACGCCCACTTCCGCGAACTGGCCAATCTTCACGTCGACGCCCTGCGCCACCTGAACAAGGCCACCTTCAGCTGCCGCAGCCACAAGGAGGCCCAGACCGTCACCGCCCTGCTGGCCAAAACCTGCGCCCATCCGGAGCGGGTGGCCACCGGCCTGTTCGAGCTGCTGGTCAACGCCATCGAGCACGGCAATCTGGACATCAGCTTCGACGAGAAAAGCCACTATATGGCCGAAGGCCAGTGGGAGGCCGAGCTGGCCCGCCGCATGCAGGACCCGGTGCTGGGACAGCGCCAGATCAGCGTGGACTTCAGCCGCGAACCGGAACAGATGCGCTTCACCATCAGCGATATGGGCGCGGGCTTCGACTGGGAGCATTACCAAAACGCCGAGCCCGCCTCGCTGATGTCCAGTCATGGGCGCGGCATCCTGATCGCGCGCAGGCTGTCCTTCGACGGCCTGCACTACCAGGGCCGGGGCAATATCGTGGTCGCCCACGTCAACAGCGGAGAATAAGACGCGGTTCAAGGCCGCGCTGAGGCGGAGCCGCCGCGGCGTTCGCGCCCGAGCCGGCCCGTCCGGACTCACGGCGGCTCGCCGCAATCGCCGCGCTCGCGCCAGTAACGGCGCTGACTGTCGCGCCAACAGCTCCACTCCACCCCTTCGCCGAACTCCAGCGTCAAGGCGCCGTCCAGATCCGTGCGCAGCACCGCGGCGCCGGCCTCCTCCGCCCGCCTCAGCACGGACGGATGCGGATGGCGATAACGGTTCAGATAGCCGGCGCTGATCAACACCACCTCCGGCCGCGCCGCCGCCAGCCAGGCCGCCCCGGTGGCGGTGCGGCTGCCATGATGGCCGGCGGCCAGCACCGTGCTGCGCAAGCGCAGGTCCGGCCGGCCCGCCAGCGCTCGCTCCGCCGCCTCAGGCGCATCGCCGCTCAAGAGCAGCGCATGGCTCGCGCCCGCCACCCGCAAGATGCAGCTGCGCGCATTGGCGTCCTTGGCCGGAACGCTTTCCGGCGGCCCCAGCACGTCAAAACGCACCCCGTCCCACGCCCAGCTCTGTCCCGGACGACAGCCTTCGCCGCTCAAGCCCAAATCGGGCAAGGATTCCGGCTGCCCCGCCCATACCCGGCCCGGCGGCATGGCGGCGGCCAGCTCCGCCGCCGCGCCGTCGTGATCGCTGTGGCGATGCGACAGCATCAGGCCGTCCAGCCTCCTCACCCCCAGGCCGCGCAGCTGCGGCAACACCACTCTCTCGGCCCCGCCTGGGCCGGTGTCGAACAACAGGGCGCGACTCCGGGTCTGCACCAGCACCGATAGACCCTGACCCACATCCAGCATGGTGGCGCGGAACGCGCCCTCAGCCGGCGGCGGGGGCCGGTAGAGCAACATCGGCAGCAGCATCAAGGCCGCCAGTCCCCGGCCGGGCACGCCGCGCGGCGCGATCAGCCACGCCGAGCCCAGCAAGGCCAGCAAGAACAACGGCAAGGGCGTTCCGGCCAAGGGCAGGACCGGCGCTTGCGCCAGCCTCTCCACGCCCCAGTAAAAGCCGCGCGCCAGCCAGGCCGCCCCATGCAGCGGCCACTCCAGCGGCAGCAAGACGGCGGCCAGGGCCAGCGGCGTCAGCAGCAGCGACACATAGGGAATGCCCAGCGCGTTGGCCAGCGGCGACACCAGCGGAATGCCGCCGAACCACCAGACCAGCGGCGCCAGCGTGCACACGCCCGCCGCCCACTGCCCGGCCAAGGCGGCCCGCCACTTGCCCGGCGCGCGGCGTCTGGCGATGGCGCTGGCCATCAAGGCCGCCACCAGGCCGAAGGACAGCCAGACCCCGGGCGCCAGCACGCAGAAAGGATCGATCAGCAACACCACCGCCAGGGCCAGCCACCAAATGCGGAACGGCGACAGGCCGCGCCGCAGGCACAAGGCGGCCAGCCCCACGCCCAGCATGAACAAGGTGCGTTGGGTCGGCACCGAAAAACCGGCGAGCAAGGCATAGGCCGCCGCCGTCAAAAAAGCCCCGCCGGCGATCAGCAAACGCGGCGGAAGACCGAAGGCCGGCAGCCTGCGCGCCAGCCAGGCCAGCGCCGCCGCGGCCAGGCCCGCCAGCATGGTGATGTGCAGGCCGGAGATCGAGATCAGATGCGTCAGGCCGGTGGCGGCGAACAGCCGCCAATCCTCCCGCGCCACGCCTTGCTGCGCGCCCACCGTCAACGCGGCGATCAGCGCCGCTTCGCGCGACTCGCCCAGCACCCGCTCGATGCGCGCCACCAGGGCGGCGCGCGCGCGGTCCACCCAAGCCAGCGGCGCGCGGCCGTCCTCCAAGCGACGCTCGCCCGCGCCCAGCGAGCCGCTGGCCAGCACGCCTTCCGACCATTGCCATTGCTCGACGTCGAAACCGAAGGGATTGGCCGGCCCGCGGCTGCGCTTGAAACGGGCCTCGGCCCGCCAGCGGCTGCCCGTCGGCCACTCCCGCCGGCGAAAATCCGTCAGCCTCACCGTTGGCGGCAAGTCCACGCCTGGCGTCAGCGTGCGCTCCACCACCATGGTCAGGCGCGTCCCGTACTCGCCGGGCTGCGGCAGGCCCCGCACCTCGCCGACGAAGACGATGGGCCGTTGCTGCCAATCGGCCGGCAATTGCTGCGCCATTCGGCTGTCGGCGCGCCAGGCGGCGTAGCCCAGCCCCAGCAGAAAAGCCGGCGCCAGGGCCGCCCAAGGCCGAGCGCGCGACGGCAGACAGGCGGCCAGCGCCGCCGCGCCCGCCGCCAGGCCCAGGCAAGCCGTCGCGGCGGGCAAGGCCGGCAAGACAGCGCATGCGGCGATGCCGCACAACACAGCGATCAAGACAGGCATGCCGGCATCTTAGGCGGCGATGCCGCGCCACCGCAATCTATTAAATACATTCACTAAAGCGCAGCGAATAGACCATGCCGATCGTATTTTTTATGATCTCGGAACGCACCCATAGCAGATGAAACGGGAAAAAATAACAAGTACAAATGCGTATTGCATTAACGAAGCGCTGGACTACACCTAGGACAAGCGCTTTCGAAACCCCCGGCCGCCGCGACGCCTCGCCAGGTCCAGGCGGCGCCCAAGCGCGGCAGCCTGCCTCTCTTTCACATGACTTTCCATCTGGCAGCCGCCAGACGGTTCACTCGCAGGAGGAATACATGGACGCATACATGGGCACCATCACGGTCTACGGCTTCAATTACGCGCCGCAAGACTGGGCGCTGTGCCAGGGCCAGACCTATCAGGTATCGCAGTACGAAGCCTTGTACTCGCTGCTGGGCACGCTCTACGGCGGCACCGCGTCTCAAAACTTCAAGCTGCCCAACCTGACCGGCCGCATGGCCATCGGCACCGGCCCCGCGCAGCCCGCCTATAATCTGCCGGCCTACAACCCCGGACAGTTCGGCGGCACCCAGAACGTGGCGCTCAGCGTGGCCAACCTGCCGGCGCACTCCCATACCGCCACTTCCATGGCGGTGACCTTCCACGCCGCCGGCACGCCGACGCCGGCCACCCCGGCCAGCGCGCCCAGCTCCAGCAACCCCTATCTGGGCGCTTCCGGCGCCGGCACCGGCCTCGCCACCATCTGGTCCACCGCGCTGAACAACCCCGTGTCGGTGCAAGGCCTGTCCGCCACCGGCAATACCGATCTGACCGGCGGCAACGCTCCGGTCAGCGTGCTCAACCCCTTCCTGGCGCTGAATTTCTGTATCGCTATCAACGGTCTGTATCCGGTTCGTCCATAATCACAATACGCGGCCTACCGCCGCTTCCGGCCGCCTCTCCGCCGCAGGGGCGGCGGCCGTTGCCTTCAGGGGACATCGCCATGCTCGCCACCGTTCAAGCCGAAGACTTCATGCATCTGCTCGGCAAGCACTGCATCTTCCGCAACCCGCAACATCCCGATATCGCGCTGCAAGTGCAGGCCGTCAAGCTGCGGCCGCAGGCGCAATCGCCGCATCAGACCGCGCGGCGCACCCCCTTCGTGGTGGAATTGGCCGCCGAGGGCGCCACCGAGCTGGCGGACGCGGTGGGCCAGCTGGAGCTGCCCGCCACCGAGCACAGCGACGCCATCCGGCTGGATCTGGTGTGGATAGGGCGGGTGATTCCCGCCGGACGCGATCCGGCGCTGGCCTACTTCCAGCTGCCGTTCAATTGAGCCGGCCCGCCGACAGCCCGTGGGCGGCCGGCGGACGGATAAAAAGAACGAAGACTCCGGCCGGGCGGCGCGCCCGGCGAAATATTACAAACCCGCCCGCGCCTCGCCCTGCGGCGAATGGCGCTCGGGCCGCCACACCAGCTTGTCCGCCATGTCGCCGGCCTCTTCCAGCACGAATCCCAATTGGTGATAAAGCCGGCGCGCCTGCACATTGCTGTGCCACACCACCACCGCCAGCGGCGCGCGCACTTGCCAGGCCGCCTGCTGCAAGCCCATCAGCACCTCCTTGCCGTAACCCAGGCCGCGCGCTTCCGGCACCATGGCCAGAAAGATGATGCGCACCTCGTTATGGCCGAAGTCCACCATCACCACGCCGACGTTGGCCCCGGTTTTCTCGATGACGAAGTGCATCGCGTCCGGGTAGTTGTCGCCTGCGCCGCGTTGCAGCACCTGGTATTGCTGCTCCTGCACGGTGCGGATCAGTTCCTCCTCGCCGTCTATCAATTGCAGGTCCGGGCGGGCGCTGCGGTAGAGGCCGGCGATGAAGGCCTCGTCGTGATGTCGCGCCGGGCGCAGATGCAGGCCTTCGGCCAGCGAGGACGTGTTCAAGAATGAGGACATGGCGAACGGCTCCTTTCCAAAACCTGTTATGGGGCGCGCCGGCGGCGCGCCCGTTTCGTTCTACGCGCATGCGCGCGCAAGGTCTTGCGAATCAGGCGAA
The DNA here is from genome assembly GCF_024158805.1 of Chromobacterium sp. S0633. Taxonomy (NCBI): domain Bacteria; kingdom Pseudomonadati; phylum Pseudomonadota; class Betaproteobacteria; order Neisseriales; family Chromobacteriaceae; genus Chromobacterium; species Chromobacterium sp. S0633. The sequence goes on from NZ_JAMZGH010000060.1 coordinate 13,143, forward strand.
ACCCGGTCTTAAGGCCTGTTCAGTCTCCGCCGAAGGCATGAGCTTTCCAGGCGTCTCCAGACCGCTTGCTATCCGCCGCCAGCGGATCGCGAACAGCGTCTACAGTCCGGCCTCTCGACGGAACACCGCCAACAACTGACGCCACCCGCGCTCCAGCAAGCTGTAGCGCTCCCCCCGCAAGCGCGCCACGCCGGCCAGCTCCCTCAGCGGCGCCGCGCCTCGCTCGCAACGCTCCAGCCGCACGCGGAAAGTGGCGGCCAAGGGCACCAGGCCGCGGTCGCGCTGTTCGGTGGGAATGGGGCCGCCGTAGGTGGAGGCCAACAAGGCCTGATCCAGCAGCGGCAGATTAAGCCGGTCGATCTGGCCCAGCCGGCATTCCACGCTCCAGAACTCCCCGCCGTCGGCGACGAAGCGGGCGACATGGCCGGGCTTGAGTCCGCTCAGCGCGGCCTCGTCGACAAAGGCTTCGCCCTTGACCCCGTCCGGCCCCACCACGTCCAGCAGATGCTCGCCCTCGGCCAGCGCGGTGCCGGCGCGCAGCGCGTCGCTGAGGTCCACCACGCGGCCGGCGAACGGCGCGGCGAGCGTGAGCCTGGCCATTTGCTGACGCAAGGCGGCCACCTGTTCCTGCGCCACCTGCCATTGCTTGCGCAAGGCCGGTCCGCGCTGTTGCAGCTCCAGATCGAACGGTTGCTGCGCGGTCTGCCAGGCCAGGTCGCGCTCACGGGCGTCCGCCAGCGCCAGCTGCGCCTCCAGCATCGGCGAGCTGAGTCTGGCCATGATCTGCCCCGCCTTGACCAGCTGGCCGTCGCGCACCAGAACTTCCGCCACCTCGCCCGTCGCCGGCGCGTACAGGCCCTGCGACTGCAAAGCGCCCAACACCGCCGGGCTGGCCACTTCGCGCTGCCACGGCAGAATCAGCGCCAAACTCAGGATCAGCAGCGCCGCGGCGCTGCGGCGGGTTTCGCGGCCCCAGCGCAGATCCGCGCGGCGCTGCCACCACACCATCAGTTCGCCGACCACGGGGCGGGCGATGAACCAGCCCAGCTCCACCGCCAGCAACAGAATGCCCAGGGCCTTGAAGAACAGGTGGTAGACCAGGAAGGCGATGGAGAGAAACAGCACCAGCCGATACAGCCAGGTGGCCCAGGCGAACAGGATCAGCCCGCGCCGCCGCGCGTCCGGGAAATGTTCCGGCACCGGATCGTCCAGGCCCAGCAGCGTTTTGCGCAGCCGCCAGCGCGCCAGCGCGAAGGCGCGATTGTGCAGATTGGGCAGGCCCAGGTAGTCCGCCAGCAGGAAATAGCCGTCAAAGCGCATGAAGGGGCTGGCGTTGATCGCCAGCGTCGCCAGCCAGGTGGTGGTGGCCAGCAGAAAGACCCCGGCGCGCAGCGGCCCGTCCGGCAAAAAACTCCACAACAAGGTGGCCCAGGCGGCCAGCACCAGTTCCGCCAGCATGCCGGCGCCGCCGATCAGCAGCCGCTGACGGCGCGAATCCAGCTTCCAGGCGTCGTTGGTGTCGGTGTAGAGCACCGGCATCATCACCAGAAAGGCCACCCCCATCGCCGGCACCCGGCAACCGAAATGGCGCGCGGTCAGCGCATGGCCCATCTCGTGCAGGATTTTGGCCAGACTCAGCGACAGGCCGATGCCGATGGCGGCGCTGACACCGCCGTAGGCGGAGAAGGTGTGGGTGAACTCGTCCCAGCGCCGCGACACCAGCGCCAGCGCCAGCAGCAGCACCGCGCCCATCGCCAGCCAGAAGCGCGGATGGAACAGCCAGCCGGTCCACGGCAGCAGGCGATTGAGCAGGGCTTCCGGCCGCAGCAGCGGCACCCGGAAAAACAGATAGTTTTTCAACAGCCACATCGCGCGGCTGGGCCGGTTGGCCTCGCGCAGCTGCCACAGCCAACCGTTCTGCTCGGCGCTGGCGGCCTGCAGCAGTTGATGGCGGGACAGGAAGAGCAGCACAGCCTCGATATCCTCGGCGCCCAACTGCAGCGTGGTTTCGGCGTTGACGGCTTGCAGCACCGCTTCGGCGGTGCCCAGCGGCCAGCGCGACAGGATTTCGAAACTGGCCCAGCCCAGTTGATAGAAGCGGTGGGCGCAGGGGTCGTGCAGGGTCCAGCTGGGCGCGCCGTCGGCCAGCGCCGGGCCGGGATGCAGCGTCAGTTCCTGACGCAGCGCGGGCAAGGCGGGAGATCTCATGCTCACCACCCCAGCCATTGCCGCGCGGCGGTCAGCGGCCGGCGCAGCGCGTAGTAGATCAGCGGCACCCAGTCGCCGTAGACGCGGGCGGTGCCCATCTGCCCCAGCCGCGGCTTATCGCCGCCGACGAAGCGGGCTTGCAGCCGATAGGCGAGCAGGCCGCCCTCCACCGCTTCCGCCTTGTAGGCGACGCGGAGGATTTCCGCGTCGTAGGACTCGGTGGGCGAAGCGTTGGGATAAAGGGTGATCTTGCCGCCGGGCGCCACGTCTATGGCTTCTGCCGCCGGCAGCCAGGCGGCCAGTTCCACGTGAGCGGGGTCGGCCAGCGTCATCACTTTCTCACCCACCGTCACCGCCTTGCCCTGCCAGTCGTTGCGGTCGGAAAACACCACCACGCCGGCGCTGGGCGCGGTGACGTGCAGCCTTTGCAGCTCCAGTCCGGTGTACTCGGCCGCGATGCTTTTCTCTTCCAGCTTGGCGCGGTCCTGCGCCATGGCCAGCTTGCCCTTGTCGTCGGTGACCGCCAGCTGAGCGCTGGCGCGGAAGCTTTCCTGCGCGGCGTCGCGCTCGCGCGCGGCCATGGCGAACTGGCCGGCCAGCGAGGTGGCGTCCAGATCGAACAAGGGATCGCCGGCCTTGACGCGCTGATTGGGCTGCACCTGGATGCGATCTATCACCCCGCTGAGCGGCGCGCGCAGCAGCACCGGATTTTGCGGCGCCACTTCGCCGCGCGCCAGCACGCTGAGGCGTATCGGCATGCAGGCCAGCAACAGCGCGGCGATGAGCAGCCGCCGCTGCTTGCGGCCGGGCCGCAGCCATTGCCCCGCCAGTTCCCGCCAGTTGCGCCGGGGCGCGAAGCGCAGCAGCGCGTGGCCGTAGCCGTGGGCCAGCTCTTCCGCCAGCTTGCGCTCGTAATCGCTCCACGGCAGTTCCCGCGCCAGCAGCCAGGCGCCCTGCTCGCCCAGGCGCAGCCACAGCGCGTGGGCCGGCAGCCAGGACGACCAGTCCTCGGCCAGCGCCGCGGGCAGGTCGCCGGCCTCGAGCAAGTGGCTGTCCTGCCCGACTTCCGGCCCGCCGGACTCCGCCAGATGGCGGAACAGGCGGGACAGCCACTGCATATAGGGCGCGGTGGGGTCCAGCTCGGCCAGGCCGGACAGCGCCGTCACGTGGCGATGCAGGCCCTCGCGCCAGACCGCCGACTGGCGGTAGGGCAGCAGTTGCTGGCTTTCGTTGACGATGATGAAACCCAGCTGCTCGGCGCTGACCGCATCGCGTCCGCGATGCAGCAGCTGCAGCAGGCCGGCCAGTTCCCGGCTTCTATCGGCGTGCCCCATGCACGGCCTACTTGAAGCTGGCCCAGCCGCTCATCCCCGGCAGCAGGCTGGCGCCGTTGCCCTCGATGACGCCCACCGCGAGGATGGACTGGCTGACCGGATCGATCTGCGCGCCCAGGCGTTCTATCCTGGCCGGGAAACTGGCGCCCAGTTCGTCCACCGCCACGGTGAACTTGCTGCCGGGCTTGAGTTTGGCCAGCCATTTGGACGGCACCAGCATGCGCAGTTCCAGCGAGCCGGAATCGACGATGTCCAGCACCGGATTGCCAGGGCTGACGTATTGATGCACGGCGGCGATGCGGCGCGCCACGCGGCCGTTGAACGGCGCGCTGATCACGCATTTGCCGACTATGGTCTGCATATAGCTGGCGTCGGCGGCCGCTTCCTTGGCCTTGCCCTGGGCCTGGGCCACGTCCAGCGCGCCGGCGGAATTGAGCTTGGCCAATTGGTTGTTGACCTTGAGCAGCTGGCTGGCGGCCTCCAGCGAAGCCTGGGATTTGCGCAGCTGGGCGCGATAGCTGCCGCAGTCGAACTGCACCAGCGCCTGCCCCTTGCTGAAGCTGGCGCCCTCAGGCACCGGCAAGGCCGCGATCTTGGCCGCCACTTCGCCGGACAGGGTGACGGCGTTGCGCGCCATCAGCTGCACGCGGATGCGGCCGTCGCTGGCGTTGGTCACCGGCGCCGCCGGCGGCTTGGGCTTGGCCGGCGGCGTGGCCGCCTGGGCGCAGGCGGCCGCCAGCAGGCAGGCCGCAGCCCTCAGAACCGTCAACTTCATGGCTTGCTCCCCGCCACCTGCCCCTGCCAACGCGTTTCCGCGCCCTTGAAGGCGGCGGCCAAAGCCGGCAGATCATAGCTGGCGGTGCTTTCCGGCAGCGGGTCCATCCCCAGGCTGGAACCCATCTGGCCGTAGGCGTTTTGCAGATCGCCGTAGCTCTGGTACAGCCGCAGCGTGGAGAACACCGCGTTGGCGTCGGCCAGAATCGCCGGCAGGCGGCCTTGCACGCCGCTGTCGGTGGCGTTGCGGTTCTGCACGTAGATGCGCTGTTCCACGTCGTTGAGTTCTTGTTCCAACCCGAACTGGCGCGAGCGGCCTTTGAGATCGAGGTAGGCCACGTGCACCTGGGTCAGCACCGCCATGTTCAGCGCCATGCGCTGGGTCTTGGCCACTTGCAGCTGGGCATCGGCGGCCTTGGTGATCGGCCCAGCGCTGAACAGATTGAGCAGGTTCCAGCTGATGCGCAGGCCGGCGTCGCTCCAGGAGTTGTTGACCAGGAATTTATTGCTGTCGTAGTTCTGTCCGATGCTGAATTCCAGGCCCGGTAGCAGCTTGGCGATGGCCTTCCGGGTTTCGGTGACGCCGATGCGTTCGTTGTAGCGCGCCTCATTCAGCTCCGGCCGGTTCAGCAAGGCCATTTCTTCCATCTGCTCCAGCTTCAGGCCCAGCGTCGGGGTGGGCAGCCCTGCGGGCACCGCCACCTTGAAATCGGTGCCGGGCGGCACGTTCATGATGGCGGCCAGCTTGGGCTTGGCCTGGGCCAGCGCGTTGCGGATCATGCCCATCTGGCGGATCACGTCCAGCAGTTGGCGACGGTAGTTCAGCGCCTCCAGCGGCGCGCGCAGTTTCTGCTTCTCCACCTGCCGCGCGTCTTCCAGCGCGCGGTTGGTTTCCGCCAGCAGCGCGTCGATGCGGCCTTCCAGCTGCTGCGCGCCCACCGCCTGCCACCAGGCTTCGCGCACTTGCTGCATCAGCTGCTGCGCCACTTTGCGCTTGCGCTGTTGCAGGATCAGCATGCGGTCGGACTGCTGTTGGGCGGTGTAATAGCTGACGCCGAAGTCCAGCACGTTCCAGCTCAGATTAAGGTCGGCGGTATGGCTGCGCTTCTCCGAGGAGATAGACGGCACCAGCGATTGTTCGCCGGTGGCCACGTTCTGGGACGAGGACGCGTTGTCTTTGTTGCGGGCGGTGTAGCCGGCCGCCAGCGCCAGCTTGGGCAGCATGTCCAGGCTGGACAAGTCCAGTTGGCGCTGCGCCATCGCCTCTTCCATCAGCTTGACCCGGTAATCCAGGTTGTACTTCAGCGCGCGCGCCATCGCCTCTTGCAAGGTCACCGGCCCGGTCAAGGGCTCCTGGCTGCCGAACATGGCCTGGCGGTCCGCCGCCAGCGTGGCCTGGCGGTCGCTCAAGCTCATCGGCGCGGGCGTGACCGCGCAGCCGGTCAAGGCCAGCGCCGTCAGCGCGGCCAGCGTTGAATAAACGCCGCGGCCGGCCCCTCCCCCCTGTGTTGCTTTCTTCATATCGTCCCCTGTGCGGTTTGTTGGTTTAGTGGCTCGCCGGCTAGGACCTTGCGGTCAAACCGCGTCCTCCGCCTGCAGCCATCCGGCGATCTGCTGATCGAAGGCGGGCTTGCCGTGCTGGCGGAACTGCTCGTGCAGGGCCGGCTTGCCGGCCGCCGCTGCTTTTTCCGTCGCCGCGGCCGCCTGCTCGCCCGCGCCGGTTTTCAACTGCATATGAGTGACGCCGCGGTGGCCGTTCTGGTCGCTGACCGTCACTTCCAGAGACAAGGAACGGTTCCAGCCCGCCGGCGGCGTGCCGCTGAAACGACCGGTCTGCGGATCGAACTTCAGCCAGGCCGGCAGCGGCTGGCCATTGCTCTGCCGCACCTGGATGTTCAGCACCGCGTCCGGATTGCGGGTGATCACCGTGCCGGGCGGCAGGCTGAAGTTGAAACCCTGTCCGGCCACCAGCGGCCGCACGCCCAGATCCGGCATCACTTGCAACGGGGCGCCGGAGGTGCCGCCCAGATTGGAAACAAAGGGCAGGCCGGCGTTGCCGCGGCCAAACGGCTCGCTGGGCGTCGGCGCGAAGCGGTCCTGGCCGAAGGCAAGCTGGATGGGGTTGCTCGTCTGCGGCCCCGCCGGGCCCTGCGGCGTCGGCGCGGCGCCCGGTCCGTTGCCGTTGCCCGCGCCGCTCACCGCGGCCAGCACGATATTGGGCGTGATGGGCGCGATATTGATGACCGGCGCCGCATTGGGCGGCAGCGGCGCGTCCGCCGGCGGCACAGGCTGGATCGGCGGGGGCGTCTCTGTCCTTGCGCTGCGCAACTGGTAAGCCGGCGCCACCGTTTGCTGCTGGGTCACATTGCCGGCCAGGTCCGCCGCCGCGCCGGATTTGAGCGCCAGCGCCACCGAGCCTACGCCGCTGACCCCGGTCAATTGCACCACGTAGTGGCTGTCGCTGATGCGGACGATATTGCCGATGCCGGCGCTGGCGCTGCCGCTGGTGATCACGCTCAGATCGCCGGGGCTCAGGCCGACGATGGGTTTGTTCAACACCAGATCGTAACGCAGGCTGCCGGCGACGCCGGAGGCCGGGTCCAAGCGGGTGAAGGACTGCGGCGCCGGCGCGGTGGTGTCCACGACAACGGTGAACGAGGCCGACTGCGCGCTGATGTTGCCGGCCGCGTCGGTGGCCGTGGCGCGCACGCTGTGGCTGCCGTCCGCCAGCGCCTGACTCAGATTGAACAGCCAGACGCCGCCGCCGTCGGCGGTGGCGGTGCCCACCTGCACGCCGTCGATGAACACGGCCACCTTGCTGCCCGCCTCGGCCAGACCGGTGACGCTGGGGCGGTTGACGTTGGTGATGCCGTCGCGGTTGCTGGAGCCGCTGTCGGTGGCCAGGCTCAGACCGGTATTGGCCGGGCTGTCCGGCGCCACGGTGTCCACCGTGATGATGTAGGCCGTCGATTGGCCGCTGGCGTTGCCGGCCAGATCCGTGGAGGTGGTGCGGATGCTGTGATTGCCGTCCGCCAAGGCGCTGCCAAGGCTGTAGCTCCACGCGCCGCTGCCGTCCGCCGTCGCCGTGCCCACCGCAGTGCCGTCCACGTACACCGTGACCGTGCTATTGGCTTCCGCCGTGCCGGTGACCGTGGGCCGGTTGTTGCCGGTGATGCCGTCGCCGTGATTGCTGCCGGTGTCCGTCCCCGTGCTCAAAGCCACGCCGGACGGCGCCGCGGGCGCGCTATTGTCTATCACCACGTTGAAGGCGCTGGATTGGCCGCTGCTGACGCCGCCGCTGCTGACCACGGCGGTGATGGCGTGCGCGCCGGAACTCAGGCTGGAGACAAAGCTGTAACTCCAGGCCCCGCTGCCGTCCGCGACCGTGCTGTCGATAGGCACCCCGTCCACATAGATGATGACAAGGCTGTTGGCGATCCCGGTGCCGGTCACCGTGGGCGTGGCGTTGCTGGTGACGCCGTCGCTATGGCTGCTGCCGGTGTCGGTGCCGCTGGTCAGGCCGGAGACGCTGGGCGGCATCAGTTGCAAGGCTATGTTGCGGGTGACGGCCGCGCTGTTCTTGGTCCCGTCGTTGACGGTGAAGCTGACGGTGCGGGTGGCGGTGTTGGGCGAGCCGGCGGTGTCGATGTAAGTGACCGCGCGCAGCGCCGCCTGCCATTGCGCCAAGGTCGCCGTGGCGCCGCTGGACGTCAGCGTCAGCACCCCGGTGCCGGCGTTGTAACTGGCCGTGATATTGCCCATGGTGCTGCCGTTGTTGGTGAAGGCCAGCACGTCCTCGCCGCTTTGGAAGTTGCCGCTAATCGCCACCGTGGCGCTGGCCAGGGTGGTGTTGTCCAAATCCGACACGGTCAGGCCGCCGTCCACCGGCGTGGCGGCGCCGCCCACCACATAGGCCCCGGCGCTGCCGGTGGTGGTGGCGACAGGCGTTTGATCCGTGGCCGCCACGGTGACGGAACGCGTCGTCGCCGCGCTGTCCTTGCTGCCGTCGTTGACGCTGAAACTGATGGTGCGGGTGGCGGTATTGGGCGTCACCGCGGTGTCGGTGTAGGTGACCGCGCGCAAGGCCGCCTGCCATTGAGCCAGCGTGGCCGTGGCGCCGCTGGACGTCAGCGTCAGCACCCCGGTGCC
>NZ_JAMZGH010000061.1:0-21428 GCF_024158805.1 Chromobacterium sp. S0633
CGGCCGCGGACGCCGCCGGCCAACGCCGCGCCGCGCCGCCGGCGGCCGTGGGCGTGGCCGCCGCGCAGCGGCAAAACGTGCCCTTGCAGATCAGCGCGCTGGGCACCGTCAACTCCACCTACACCGTCACCGTGCGCAGCCGCGTGGACGGCCAGCTGGACAAACTGCATTTCGAGGAAGGCCAGCCGGTCAAACAAGGCCAGCTGCTGGCGGAACTGGACCCGCGCCCGTTCCAGGCCGCGCTGGCCCAGGCCGAAGGCCAGTTGCTGCGCGACCAGGCCTTGCTGCAAAACGCCCAGCTGGACCTGAACCGCTACCGCCAGCTGCTGGAGCAGAACTCCATCGCCAAACAACAGGTGGACACCCAGGCGGCGCTGGTGCGCCAGTATCAGGGCACGGTCAAGCTGGACCAGGGCGCGGTGGACAACGCCCGGCTGCAGCTCAGCTACAGCCGCGTCACCGCCCCGGTGTCCGGCCGCGCCGGCCTGCGTCAGGTGGACCCGGGCAACATCGTCCACGCCAGCGACGCCAACGGCCTGGTGGTGATCACCCAGACCCAGCCCATCAACGTGCTGTTCTCCATACCGGAAGTCAGCCTGGGGCCGGTATTGCGGGCCAGCCGCGCCAAACCCGGCCTCGCGGTGGAAGCCTGGGACCGCGACAACCGCAACAAGCTGGCCGACGGCGCGCTGCTGGCCATAGACAACCAGCTCAACACCAGCACCGGCACCGTCAACCTCAAAGCCCGCTTCGCCAACGCCGACGAGGCCCTGTTCCCCAATCAATTCGTCAATGTGCGCCTGAGCCTGGGCGAGCAGGAAAACGCCGTCACCGTACCGGCCGCCGCGGTGCAGCTGGGCAAGGCGGGCAGCTACGTCTACACCGTCAACGCCGACAGCAGCGTCAGCCTGAACAAGATCAGCGCCGGCGCGCGCGTCGGCGACATCGTCATCGTCGAGCAAGGCCTGCAGCCCGGCCAGCGCGTGGTGGTGGACGGCCTCGACAAACTGCGCGACGGCGCCAAGGTCACCGTGGTGGACCGCGCCGCGCAAAACCGCCAGGCCGCCCAGGGCGCGGGCAAAAACGGGCGCCACAAGCGCGACGGCAGCGGCCCGGCCGGCAAACGCCGCGCCTCGGCGGCGCAGTAAGCGCGGAGAGACGGCATGAACCCCTCCCGTTTGTTCATCCAGCGGCCGGTGGCCACCACCTTGCTGATGGTCGCCATCCTGCTGACTGGCCTCGCCGCCTGGCGCATGCTGGCGGTGTCCGCCTTGCCGGAGGTGGACTATCCCACCATCCAGGTGGTCACCCAATACCCGGGCGCCAGCCCGGAGGTGATCACCTCTTCCATCACCGCGCCCTTGGAGCGCCAGTTCGGCCAGATGCCCGGCCTGTCGCAAATGTCGTCCACCAGTTCCGGCGGCGCTTCGGTGATTACCTTGCAGTTCGGCCTGGAACTGGGCCTGGACGTGGCCGAACAAGAAGTGCAGGCGGCGATCAACGCCGCCGGCAATCTGCTGCCCTCCGATCTGCCCAATCCGCCGGTGTACAGCAAGGTCAATCCGGCGGACACCCCCATCATGACCATCGCCGTCACCTCGCCCACGCTGCAGCTGACCAAGCTGGAGGATCTGGTCGACACCCGGCTGGCGCAGAAGCTGTCGCAAGTGCCCGGCGTGGGCCTGGTCAGCATCAGCGGCGGCCAGCGCCCGGCGGTGCGCATCCAGACCAATCCGCGCCAGCTGGCCTCGCTGGGCCTGACGCTGGAAGACGTGCGCACCGCCATCGCCAGCGCCAACGTCAACCAGGCCAAGGGCAGCTTCGACGGCCCGCGCCAGGCCTCCACCATAGACGGCAACGACCAGCTCAAGTCCGCCGACGAATACCGCGGCGTCGTCATCGCCTACCGCAACGGCGCGCCCATCCGCCTGTCCGACGTGGCCCAGGTGGTGGATTCGGCGGAAAACACCCGCCTGGCCGCCTGGGCCGGCGCCACCCCGGCCATCATTCTCAATGTGCAGCGCCAGCCCGGCGCCAACGTGATCCAGGTGGCGGACCGCATCAAGACCCTGCTGCCGCAGCTGCGCGACGCCCTGCCCGGCGCGGTGGACGTCAAGGTGCTGAGCGACCGCACCGTGACCATACGCGCCTCGGTGGCGGACGTGGAGTTCGAGCTGATGCTGGCCATCGCCCTGGTGGTGATGGTCATCTTCCTGTTCCTGCGCAATGTACCGGCCACCGTCATCCCCGCGGTGGCGGTGCCGCTGTCCCTGGTGGGCACCTTCGGCGTGATGTATCTGGCCGGCTTCTCCATCAACAATCTCACCTTGATGGCGCTGACCATCGCCACCGGCTTCGTCGTGGACGACGCCATCGTGATGATAGAAAACATCGCGCGCTACATCGAAGACGGCGAAACGCCGATGGCCGCGGCGCTGAAAGGCTCCAAGCAGATCGGCTTCACCATCATCTCGCTGACCATCTCGCTGATCGCCGTGCTGATTCCGCTCTTGTTCATGGGCGACGTGGTGGGCCGGCTGTTCCGCGAATTCGCCGTCACCCTGGCGGTGTCCATCCTGATCTCGGCTTTCATCTCGCTGACGCTGACGCCGATGATGTGCGCGCGCCTGCTCAAACACGTGCCGGAAGACAAGCAAGGCCGCTTCTACCACGCCAGCGGCCGCTTCTTCGACCGGGTGATCGCCCGCTACGGCCGCATGCTCAGCTGGGTGCTGGAGCGGCAGACGCTGACCCTGCTGGTGGCGCTGGCCACCGTGGCGCTGACCGCCGCGCTCTACCTGGCCATGCCCAAGGGCTTCTTCCCGCTGCAAGACACCGGCGCCATCCAGGGCGTCAGCGAGGCCTCGCAATCCATCTCCTTCAGCGCCATGGCGCGCCGGCAGGAAGCCTTGGCCCAGCGTCTGCTCAAAGACCCGGCGGTGGACAGCCTGTCCTCCTTCATCGGCGTGGACGGCAACAACGCCACGCTCAATAACGGCCGGCTGCTGATCAACCTCAAACCCAAGGCGGAACGCGACGACATCCGCACCGTGCTGGCCCGGCTGCAAAGCCAGGCCGACGCGCTGCCGGGCATGGCGCTCTACCTGCAGCCGGTGCAGGACCTGACCATAGATTCCCGCGTCAGCCGCACCCAATACCAGTTCACCCTGCAAGCCACCAGCGCCGAGGACCTGTCCGCCTGGACGCCCAAACTGGTGGAGACGCTGCGCCGGCTGCCGCAGCTGGCCGACGTGGCCAGCGATTTGCAGGACCAGGGCCTGCAGGCCTACGTCAACATCAACCGCGACACCGCCGCGCGCCTGGGCGTCAGCACCGCCGCCATCGACAACGCGCTCTACGACGCCTTCGGCCAGCGGCTGATCTCCACCATTTTCACCCAGACCAATCAATACCGCGTGGTGCTGGAAGTGGACCCGCAGCACCAGCAAGACCCGCTGTCGCTGAAAAGCCTGTACGTGCCCACCGCCAACGGCGGACCGGTGCCGCTGGACGCGGTGGCCAGCATAGAGGAGCGCCCCGCCGCGCTCGCCGTCAACCACCTGGGGCAATTCCCCACCGCCACCGTGTCCTTCAATCTGGCCCCCGGGGCCTCGCTGGGCGCGGCGGTGGACGCCATCCGCCAGGCCGAGGCCGAGCTGGGCCTGCCGGCCAGCATAGACACCAAGTTCCAAGGCGCGGCGCTGGCCTTCCAGGCTTCGCTGTCCAACACCCTGTGGCTGATCCTGGCCGCCATCGTCACCATGTACATCGTGCTGGGCGTGCTCTACGAAAGCTATATTCATCCCATCACGATTCTCTCCACCCTGCCCTCGGCCGGCATCGGCGCGCTGCTGGCCTTGCTGCTATCCGGCAACGATCTATCGGTCATCGCCATCATCGGCATCATTCTGTTGATCGGCATCGTCAAGAAAAACGCCATCATGATGATAGATTTCGCGCTGGAGGCCGAGCGCGAACGCGGCATGAGTCCGCGCGACGCCATCTACCAGGCCTGCCTGCTGCGCTTCCGCCCCATCCTGATGACCACGCTGGCCGCGCTGCTGGGCGCGCTGCCGCTGATGCTGGGCGGCGGCATGGGTTCCGAGCTGCGCCAGCCGCTGGGCGTGGCCATGGTGGGCGGCCTGCTGCTCAGCCAGGTGCTGACCCTGTTCACCACCCCGGTGATCTACCTGGCCTTTGACCGGCTGGGCAAACGCTTTGGCGCCAAGACGGCGGAGGCGGAAGCATGATTTTTATTCGCCACGGAAGCACACGGAAAAACACGGAATTCCGTGACATTTTCGACAGGATCGCCCTTAGCCAAACAACGCTAACCGCCATCAAGCTCTTGCATGACTGGTTTTTGTCCGTGTCCTTCCGTGTGTTTCCGTGGCCGATGAGGATTTTCTCGTGATCCCCTCCGCCCCCTTCATCCGCCGACCGGTGGCCACCACCTTGCTGACCCTGGCCATCCTGCTGGCCGGCTTGCTGGCCTTCAAGCTGCTGCCGGTGTCGCCGCTGCCGCAAGTGGACTTTCCCACCATCTCCGTCAGCGCGCGCCTGCCCGGCGCCAGCCCGGAGACCATGGCCGCCACCGTGGCCACCCCGCTGGAACGGGCGCTGGGCCGCATCGCCGGCGTCACCGAAATGACCTCGTCCAGCTCCCTGGGCTCCACCCGCGTCACCTTGCAGTTTGAGCTGGACCGCGACATCGACGGCGCCGCGCGCGACGTGCAGGCGGCCATCAACGCCGCCCGCTCCCTGCTGCCCACCGGCATGCCGTCCAACCCCACCTATCGCAAGGTCAATCCCGCCGACGCGCCCATCATGATCATCGCGCTGACCTCGGACAGCCTGAGCCGCGGCCAGATGTACGACGCCGCCGACACCATACTCGGCCAGAAGCTGGCCCAGGTGGACGGCATAGGCGACGTCAACGTGGGCGGCGGCGCGCAGCCGGCGGTGCGGGTGGAGCTGAACCCACGCCAGCTCAACCACTACGGCATCGGCATGGAAACCGTGCGCGGCGCCATCGCCGGCACCAACGCCAACCGGCCCAAAGGCTTTCTGGAAAACGACGAACGACACTGGCAGGTGCAGGCCAACGACCAAGCCACCAAGGCCAGCGACTACCTGCCGCTGATCGTCAGCTACAAAAACGGCGCCGCGGTGCGCATCGCCGACGTGGCCGAGGTCAAGGACTCCGTGGTGGACCTACGCAACGCCGGCCTTCTGGGCCGGCAGCCGGCGGTGATGCTGATGCTGTTCCGCCAGCCCGGCGCCAACATCATCGAAACCATAGACCGGGTCAAGGCGCTGCTGCCGCAGCTGCAAGCCTCCATCCCCGCCGCCATCAACATGCAAGTGGTGATGGACCGCAGCCCCACCATCCGCGCCTCGCTGCAGGAAGTGGAGCGCTCGCTGCTGATCTCGGTGGCCCTGGTCATCCTGGTGGTCTTCCTGTTCCTGCGCAACGGCCGCGCCACCGCCATCCCCGCCATCACCGTGCCCGTGTCCCTGGTGGGCGCCTTCTCCGTGATGTACCTGGCCGGCTTCTCCCTCAACAACCTCAGCCTGATGGCGCTGACCATCGCCACCGGCTTCGTCGTCGACGACACCATCGTGGTGCTGGAAAACATCGCCCGCCACATCGAAGACGGCATGAAACCGATGCAGGCCGCCTTGCGCGGCGCGCGCGAAGTGGGCTTCACCGTGCTGTCCATGAGCGTCTCGCTGATCGCCGTCTTCATTCCCATTCTGCTGATGGGCGGCGTGATCGGCCGGCTGTTCCGCGAATTCGCCGTCACCCTGTCCGTGGCCATCCTGGTGTCGCTGCTGGTCTCGCTGACCACCACGCCCATGCTCTGCGCGCGCTGGCTCAAACCGCGCGAAGAACGGCCTCCCGGCCGGCTGTTTCAATGGAGCGAACGCGTCTTCGACGCCATGCTGGACGGCTATCGCCGCAGCCTGGACTGGGCCTTGCGCCACGGCCCGCTGATGATGCTGATCCTGGCCGCCACCATAGGCCTCAACGTCTACCTCTATCTGGCGGTGCCCAAGGGCTTCTTCCCGCAGCAAGACACCGGCCGGCTCAACGGCATGATACGCGCGGACCAGAACATCTCCTTCCAGGCCATGCAGCAAAAGCTGCAGCGCTTCATCACCGTGGTCAGCCAAGACCCGGCGGTGGACGCCGTGCTCGGCTTCACCGGCGGCGGCCAACGCAATAGCGCCAATATGTTCGTCAGCCTCAAGCCGTTGAGCCAACGCGGAGAAAGCTCGGACCAAGTCATTGCCCGGCTGCGCAAAACCCTGGCGCGCGAACCCGGCGCCCAGCTCTTTTTGCAGGCGGTGCAGGACATCCGCATCGGCGGCCGCTCCAGCAACGCCCAGTACCAATACACCCTGCAAGGCGATGATCTGGCCGAACTGCGCGAATGGACGCCCAAGGTGCAGCAAGCGCTGATGAAGCTGCCCATGCTGGCCGACGTCAACACCGACCAGGAAGTCAAAGGCCTGCAAACCACCCTGGTCTTCGACCGCGACGCCATGGCGCGGCTGGGCCTGACCCAGGCCCAGGTGGACGCCGCGCTCAACGACGCCTTCGGCCAGCGCCAGGTATCCACCATCTACAACGCGCTCAACCAATACCGCGTGGTGATGGAAGTGGCGCCGCAATACTGGCAAGGCCCGGACGGCCTGGACAGCATCTTCCTGCAAACGCCGGGCGGCCAGCCCACCCCGCTGTCCGCCGTCGCCCGCTGGGCGCCCGGCAACACCGCGCTGTCGGTCAACCACCAAAGCCAGTTCGCCGCCGCCACCGTCTCCTTCAACCTGCCGCCGGGCGCCGCGCTGTCCGACGCCACCGACGCCATCAACCAGGCGCTGGCCGGCGTCGGCCTGCCCAGCAGCATTCACGGCAGCTTCCAGGGCAGCGCCAAAACTTTCCAGGCCTCGCTGGACAGCCAGCCGCTGCTGATCCTGGCCGCGCTGATCGCCGTCTACATCGTGCTGGGCATGCTGTACGAAAGCGTGGTGCACCCGGTCACCATTCTCTCCACCCTGCCCTCCGCCGGCGTCGGCGCGCTGCTGGCCATCATCGCCACCGGCGGCGAATTCAACGTCATCGCGCTGATAGGCGTGCTGCTGCTGATCGGCATCGTCAAAAAGAACGCCATCATGATGATAGACTTCGCGCTCAACGCCGAGCGCGAACAGCAGATGACGCCGGAACAGGCGATACGCCAGGCCTGCCTGCTGCGCTTCCGCCCCATCATGATGACCACGCTGGCCGCGCTGTTCGGCGCGCTGCCGCTGGCCCTGGGCCGCGGCGACGGCGCCGAGCTGCGCACCCCGCTGGGCATCTCCATCGTCGGCGGCCTGCTGCTCAGCCAGCTGCTGACCCTGTACACCACCCCCGTCGTTTACCTGTATCTGGACCGCTTCCGGCTGTGGTGTCGCCGCTGGCGGCCCGCGCGCGCCGCGCTGAACCGCGGAGCCGAGGAATGAAACCCATGAAAACACAAAGCCTTACGCTGGCCTGCGCGTTCTTGCTGGCCGGCTGCGCGCTGGGCCCGGACTACGCCAAGCCCAAGCTGGACGTGCCGGCCGCATACAAAGAAGACGGCCGCTGGAAAAGCGCTCAACCTCAAGATGCCCTTTCGCGCGGCGACTGGTGGCGCATCTACCAAGATCCGCGGCTAGACCAACTGATGGACACCCTGAACCGGCAAAGCCCAGGCATCGCCCAGGCCGAAGCCCAATACCGCCAGGCCCAGGCCTTGCTGAAACAGGCCGAAGCCGGGCTCTTTCCCAGCCTGGGCCTTAGCGCCGGCCAAAGCCGCGGCGTCAGTTCCCCCGGCCAGGCCACGTCCACCAGCTATAACCTGAGCGCCAACGCCAGCTGGGAGCTGGACCTGTGGGGCGGCCTGCGCCGCTCCGTGGAAGCCGGCGCCGCCAAAGCCCAAGCCAGCGCCGCGCAACTGGCGGCAATACGCCTCAGCGCCCAGGCGCAGCTGGCCACCGCCTATCTGCAAATCAGCGTCGCCGACCTGCAACTGCGGCAACTGCAAGCCAATGAACAAGCGCTGGCGGAAACGCTGAAGCTGACCCGCAATCAATACCAGGCCGGCATCGTCTCCGACGCCAACGTGGCCCAGGCCGAAAGCCAATGGCAAAGCGCCCAGGCGCAGCGGGCGGACAAACAGCTAACCCGCGCCCAGCTGGAACACGCCATCGCCGCCGCGCTGGGGCAGACGCCGGCCAGCTTCAGCCTGCCGGCGGCCGGCGCCGAACCGCGCCTGCCCAGCATCCCCGCCGGCCTGCCCTCGCAACTGCTGGAGCGCCGCCCGGACATCGCCGCCGCCGAACGCGCGGTGGCGCAGGCCAACGCCGAAATCGGCGTCGCCCAGGCCGCCTTCTTCCCCACCCTCACCCTGTCCGCCAGCGGCGGCTATCGCGGCGCCAGCTTCGCCGACTGGGTCAGCCTGCCCAACCGCGTCTGGTCGCTGGGCCCGGCGCTGGCGCTCAGCCTGTTCGACGCCGGCCTGCGCAGCGCCCAGAAAGAGCAAGCCGTCGCCGCCTACGACGCCAGCGTCGCCGGCTACCGCCTGACCGTGCTGTCCGCCTTCCAGAGCGTGGAAGACAATCTGGCCGCGCAAAGACTGCTGGGCGAGGAAGCCGCCTCGCAACAGGCCGCGCTGGACGCCGCCCGGCGCGCGGAAACCATCGCGCTGAACCAGTACCGCGCCGGCACCGTCAGCTATCTCAATGTCTTAAGCGCGCAAAGCGGCCGCATCAACGCGGAAAGCACGCTGTGGAACGTGAAGAACCGGCAATACGCCGGCAGCGTGGCGCTGATCGCCGCGCTGGGCGGCGGCTGGCAGGTGCCGACGCCGGCCCCATAGCGAGCGGCGGCGCCTAGGGCGGGAGATTGCAAGACTCGCGGAGCGCCCCCTCTCACCCCTCATCGCTCAAAGCCGTGGCCGCCTCCTCACGCACATTGTCCAGCATGCCGTGGTAGTCCTCCATCGCCCAACGCACCAGCCGGCACAGCCCGGCAATCGGCACACCGTCCTCGGCATCCAGACTCAGGCACAAGCGCTCCGCCGCCTCCACGGCGGGGATCACCAGGTCCAAAGCCTCCAGCCCCAGCTGGCTCGCGTCCAGCACGCGGCCCAGCAACTGCCGGCGCTCGTCTACCTCGCATAGGGCGTTCATAGCCGCGCCTCCTGTGGCCAGGACAGCGGATCAAGAGAAAAACGGGGAGAAAAAAGGAAGGATCGCATCGCGGCCTCCAAGTCGTTTCCTGAGAGAAGGCCCGCTCGAGCGGCAGGTTTGAGCAGGCTCGTGACAAGGGTAGAAGACCGGTTCACTCGACCAAAGACCGGTAGCCCGTTAAGGCTCCCTGCCACGGCCCGCCCAGGATGGGCATGCATGGCAGCAGACGTAGAAGTGCCAAAGCGGACACCTCCTGTCTGCGATCAAGTGACTCTGGGCTTCTACTCCCGGCGCGGCGTGATTGGGTGCAGCGCGAGCCACAGGGTACTGAGCCGGGCAAGCAGCGTCAAGGCGCCGGCGTCGCGGACGGAAAGAAAGCCAAACGGCGTGCATCCCGAGCAGGAGCACGCCGTTTCCACAGCCACCCATCAGACGGATGGGCCATGGCTAACAAAACTCAGTTTTACGACCTAGGCAAGTCGGCGCAACGCAGGATCAGGGGGTTTGTTAGCGGGTCTTATTGAACCAGCCCGCCATCTGCAGCTTCTTGACGTTGACATTGCGCGCCGGGCTGTCCTTGCCCAACACCTGATCGAACTCGCGCATCGCCGCCAGATAATCGCCCTTCAAAGGCTCCGGCACAAAGCGATAGCCGCCCTTGACGTAGTCATGCACGATCTCGCTCATCACGCTGCGGCACACCGCGCCGCGCTCGCCCGTCTTGAACATCAGGCCAAAATCCACCGGCACCACCTTGCCGCCCTCGGTTTTGACGAAATTGGCCGAAGACGGGTCCCCCATCATGAAGCCCAGGCGGAACAACTCGCCCACCGCGCCCTTCACCTCCTCCGTGGTCGGCGTCGAGCCGGCGATAAAGGGCATCGCCAGCGTATCGCCCTGCATCCGCGCCTCCGGCAGGGCCCGCTGGCTGGCCTTGAGATGGCTGTTGCACATCGCCAGCTCATGAGCGACGGCGCCCTTGTCCATCGCCTTGAAGGATTTGACCACCATATCGCCGGCCTGCTGCACTCGGCCGCGAGAGCCGGCGGCGCTGAAACCCTTGCCGGCGCCATCGGCCTCGGCGCGCGGCGCGGACTGAACCGGCCGCTTCTCCGCCACTGGAGCGGTCTCGTCGGCAAAACGCAAACGGCGGGTGCGGCTAGCGGCAGCCGGCTCATCCGCCTGCGGCTGGGCGCGACGGCCATTGGAGACGGTATTCAGGCTGGTGATCAGATCGACCAGGCGGAAACGGCGCGACCCCGACTCCGCCTGCTGCGGGTCCAGCTGGCGCAGAAACTCGCTGGCGCGTCGGGTCTGATCCGGATGCAGCAAATAAGAACGGCCGGTGTACAGCACCAAAGTGCCGTCCTTGCGCATGCCGATGCGCGCCTTGTCGGCGTTCACATCGGCGCAGCTCTCGCGCAAAGCCTGGGCGGAGTGCAGCCCGCGCATGGGGATATGGGTGGAAATCGTGCTCATGAGTGTCCTTTTCTTAGGAGTTTGCCCATCAGGGCTTATAGGCGGAACAAGGGTTTAACAAACGACAAGTTCGTCCACCGCCGACAACAACTCTTCGGCGCAGACAATCACGGCGTCCAGGGCGGACGCCATCGACGGCAAATCGCAGCCCTGGCACGGCAAACGCAACCAGCAGCCCAACCGCTCGTCCTGATCCAGGCTGACCACCGGCTGCCAGGCTTGAATCGCCAGCTGATTGCGGCGCAAGGCCTGCGCCAACACGGCGGGACCGGGCGACGGCAAGGCGTCGCCAAGGTCCGCCTGCATGAACCAGCTATCCTGATCGAGACAGACAAAATGGAGGGAGAAGCGCTGCTCCAACTGCAGACTGAGCACCTCCTGATCCGCGGCCAGTTCCGGCGCGTCAAAACCCAGGTGTTGCAACAGCTCCGCGACGCAGCGATGAAAAGCGATCAGGTCCGGCATGAAAATCCTACAAGCGAAATGGCGAATGCCGCTTTATACCTTCGCCGGTGCGCGGCGCACTTCCAGAATTCGCCCAAGCGCGCCGCCTGCGCCGGCATGACGCAGCCCCTCCTCAGACGGCCCCGCGCCTGATTACGCCCGGCGGCGACACCCCGCCTCACCGCTGCCGCCGGCGCAAAAAGTTACAGACGTTACAGTTTGCGCGATTTACAGCCCAAGCCTTCGCCATCAGGATAGCGCCACACTTTCCCACCAGACAGAAGGACCCAAACCATGTTCAAGCATCTGATTTTATTCGCATCGCTAGCCGCGCCGCTGACCCAGGCCGTCGCCGCGGACCCGCTCGCCGTCGCCGCCGACAAGCTGGCCAAACTGGAGCGCGATTTTGGCGGCAGCATCGGCGTCTACGCCATCGACACCGGTTCCGGCGCCACCGTGGCCAATCGTCCCAACGAACGCTTTCCCATGTGCAGCTCTTTCAAAGGCTTTCTGGCGGCGGGGGTGCTGGCGCAGAGCCAAGCAAAACCGGGCCTGCTGGACAAACGCATCCGCTACAGCAAGACGACTCTGCCTAATTGGTCCCCGATTACCACCAAACATCAGGCAAGCGGCATGACCGTGGCCGAACTCAACGCCGCCTCCGTGCAATACAGCGACAACGGCGCGGCCAATCTGCTGCTCGAGGAAATCAACGGCCCCGCCGCCCTGACCGCCTTCATGCGCTCCATCGGCGACGCCAGCTTCCGCCTGGACCGCCGGGAGCCGGAACTGAACTCCGCCATCCCCGGCGACCCGCGCGACACCTCCACCCCCAAGGCAGTGGCGGAAAGCATGCAAAAACTGGCGCTGGGCAAGGCGCTGCCGGAACCGCAGCGCCAACAGCTGGCGAACTGGCTGAAAGGCAACACCACCGGCAACGCCAGAATCCGCGCCGCAGTGCCGGCCGGCTGGGAAGTGGGCGACAAAACCGGCACCTGCGGCGTCTACGGCACCGCCAACGACTTCGCAGTGATCTGGCCGCCCAAACGCGCGCCCATCGTGCTGGCGGTTTACACCAAGCACGCCAAGAAAGAAACCAAGCACAGCGACGAAGTGATCGCCGCCGCGGCGCGGGCGGCGTTGGAAGCGTTTAACGTGAAGAAGTAAGCTGGATGAGGCGCGGCCGAGGGGCCGCGTTGCTGGTAGCGGGCCATGACGTAGGTTCAAGCCCCGTCGGCGCAGGTTTCGCTGCGAAGCAATGCGAAACCCTTGCCTCCCCGCCACAAGCACGTGATAATCCGGCCGTGCTGTTTATAGCACCGGGATTAGCGTTCCGAAACACTATGGCGGACAGCCGCACATGCGGCATTTTTTGTCCGGACACACTATAGATACGTCTGCTTTCAGGCGGGTCATGGTGGGAGCGTGCTTGCACGCGCCGGTTCCATAGTGCCGGTAACGCTAATCCTGCCATGTTCCCGCCGCCCCGGTTAGCGTCGGACGGTGGGCTTCATCGCTCACTATTGGAGGCTTACCATGCCTAGCACCATGCCTTCCCAGTCCCACTACATCCCAAGCCTGTCAACCTTGCTGTTCCAGCTGAAAAGCTTGCGCCAGCAAAATACCTCGCTCCACCCAATCGACCCGCTGCTGCACCAGCTCGACGAATCCTGCCAGCATTTCGATCACAGCCTCCATCTGCTCAGCCTGGAATTCGGCCAAGTCAGCACCGCCTTGACGACACTAGTAACCATGTTGGAGCAACCCAATCTAGGCACACTGGAGTGCGAGCAGGTGTATTGCTTGCTGGAACCTTTCGCCCATCGTTTGCAACAGACTACGAGGCAGATGCAGGAACTGGCTTGAGCCTTATTAACGCCCAAAGCCCCGCGAGGGGCTTTTGGGGAGGCTTGGGCTTATAAATTACGGCGCGGTCAAAGAGGTGTTGCCAAGGTGCTGCGTGGGCAAGCCTTTTGGCTTGCCCACCCTACTTGCGGGAGTAAGAGCCGAGGTATTGCTTGCTGAAGCCCTTCGCTGGTTGTTTGCAATAGACTACGATGCAGGCACACAATTGGCATAACCCTTCTGGACAATCACAATCCTACAAGGGACCTTGAGCCAAGGCTTACCTCAAGAAGCCCCAGTTGCAATAAACCCTTCCAATTTTTCCTTCCTATCCAGAACACTTCTAATTTTCAGATAAACCCAATCAGAGTTTTTCTGACTATAAACATAGTCAACCACCTCGCCTTGAGGCTCAAAAGCAAAGATAGCGCCAGGCGACAGCAAAAAAGCCATTCTAATCAAACCACCCAAATCAGGATCAATCACATCCCACTCATCTACCCAATTATTTACTTCTTCTTCTATTTTTTCAAGGAAATCGCCTTCAAGAACATAACAGCGCCACGAACCCTCAGAATCAGAAATATGCTTTACAAGCTCCGGCGGAATGGGACGAGGCAACAAATTAATATGATCACTCCATCTATAAGCAACTGGATCAACCCCCATTTCACTTAATCGACGAGCATGAGCAGCCTCAAATCTCTCGCAACCCCAGTCCTTCACTCCATTTACAAGCAAAAAAACAATAGCATCCATTTTCAACCCTCAATGACCAAAGAATGGGGCGATATTCCCTTGTTGCCAATCAACAACAACTCCACTTTTATTCATAAGAGGTTTCAATGGGTGGATATGTACTCTCGGATGATCCAATGGCAAGCCATAATCATACCAATCAACCCGCCCCCAAGGTATACCACTACCATTGATAAATGTTGCAGACTGTCTATAAGTCACACCCGTTCGGCTACTTACAGTAGAGCCAAGAGCAGTATGAGCCCTCCCCTCCGCCTCCACCATTGGGTAAACGACAACTTTTCTGTCATCCATCAACAATGGAAGGACCTCCCCATTACGACTACGTGACACATAAGCTCTGCTCAAATCAAGTGGAGGTGGTGCATTTAAATTTAACTCACCAGGCGAAATATAATCGAAATCAAGTGAACGATAATAACTCTTCAAACGAGAATAATTTGCAACATTATGAGCAGGTCCCATTTGAAAATTTAAAGGCCACCCCTCACCTGCCCCCGTCAATCTCAATCCTCGAGCTGCTAAACCTCCAGCTCCCATCGACAACAACTCGAACCCAGACTGACCAATTCGGTCCGGGCTGTGTAGGTATAAACCGCTGGCAAAATCAGCAGTAGTTCGCATCGGACCAGACATCATGCCCCAAGCGGTGTAGCCCAGCGTCGTCCCCCACCCCTTCTGATCCACCGATTGGAAGAACTGGCTTTGGGCATCCAGGCTTGCATTACCTTCAATACCCAACAAGCTGGCCATACCAGATTGGCTTCGGTTCAGCACATCCCCAAAGAAAGCATCACCTTCGCGCAGCAGACCCATGCCTGCCCGACCAACCGCTCTTATTGTCTGACCTACCGGGTTGAAGGCAAAGAAACCTTCTGCTTCGGTCATTTCCCGCATTTGTGCAGGCACTTCAACTCTGGACGGATCATAATCGTCCACCGCCAACGGCTGCAATGGCTGACTCACCTGTCGCAAGGCCGTACCATCCACCGAGTAGCCCGGCCCGGCATCACTCAAGATCTCCTGCCCGCGCGACCACTTACCCCCATCCGCCACCATCACTCCGCGCGTGTCGTAACGGGTCTGCTTGGCTTCGGCAAGCTGTTCGGCCATCGCGTCAGCCAAGCGTTGTTGCTGCTGTTGCCGCTGCTGATCCCTACTCTAAATGCTGCCCACCACCTGGTCTCCCAGCGCGCTGCCGAAGGATTCCGCCGCAATCGCGCTCCAGTTCGGACGCTGGCCGGTCAGTTGCGATTGGATTCCGCCCGACACCAGGCCGCGCAACGTGCCATAACCAACGCCGGCCACCGGATCCGAACTGTTCCAACCCAGGCTGTCGCCCATCCAGCCGCTGGCCCCGGCCGCCGCGCCGCTGGCCGCCACCGAGGTCCAGTTGAAGGACTTTTGCAGCCCGGTGGCCAAGCCCACGCCCTGGGTCATCGCGTTGACCGCCATCGTCCGCGTCACCGTCTCGCCCAGCCCCTTGCCGGCAAAGGCCGACAAAGAGGAGGTGTTGGACGCGCCCGCCAGGCCGGCGGTCGCCGCCGCCGAGAACGCCGACAACCCCACCTGACCCCAGGAGAAGCGGTCCTGCATCCCCATCGCCACGCCCTGGCTAGCCATTGAACCCAGCGGCGCCGCCTCATACGCGGCGCGATGCCCGACGGCTAAGTGCACAAATGGAGGGACTTATAGCCGGGTGTCACACCCTGCGAGTGCACCGTACGGCCGTGGAGCCTTTCGCCCATAGCTTGCAGCAAACTACGATGCAGATGCAGGAACTAGCTTGAGCCTCATGAACGACCAAAGTCCCTAGTGGGACTTTGGCAGGGGCTTGGGCTTATAAGTTACGGCGCGCCAAAATTAGTGATGTCAAGGTAGCGCATGGGCAAGTCTTTTGGCTTGCCCACGCTACTTGCTGGCTATTTATGAAAAAACACCCTTTTGTAATCCGAAATTGCCTTCGCAACGTGCTGAGAAAAAGAATCGGAAATTATTACAGCAGTTCCACCTCCATCATCAATCTTATACACTGGAGGATCTTGATTGCCTGAACACAAAAAGAAACAATACTGACACCCTTGATAAGCCGAGAAAACAAATGCATTTTCAGGAATGCAAAAATCCATCCCCTCCTCTGCAAGCATTTCACTTAACTCTTCTTTCAAGCTCTTTATTGTGGGGTAAAAAAAATCAGCCCCCCTCTCAAACAACCCTGCCCCCTTACCACACTCTTGTAAAAAACCACGATAAATCATTGGCAACTTAACACCCTGAGCGCTTTCAACTTCTAGCACCTCCATGTCAGAGAGGCCAACTATCTCGCGCCCCTTGCTCAACCCAGCCGCAATAATTTTCTCAACAAAACTCATAATTAATTTTCTTTACAAAAAACCACAAAACGACAAAACTGTGTAATTAGATACTGCGTAGGCAAGCTAGAGGACCTACCTACGCTACTGACTATGAATCAGCTTCTGCGCCTCTCTCAATATCACTTCTGCTTCAAACACTGGGCCATCTGAAGTTGACTAAAATTTCTTTCATTAATGCAAGTGAGCTACGCCCCTCCAGACATTAAGACCACACAACGGCAAACCATAACCAACCATCCTCCACCTGATGATTAAGCACAAGCCACTCTATTTTTTAACCATCACTCATCAGTAAAGCCCCAAACCCCGCAACAACCTCCCCCAGTTTTTAATTTCGACATTCATACGTTAATTCCCACTACGAGTAATGGGCAATCAAATAATTTACCCATGAATTGTGTAAAGAAAGTTATCCCACAACGCAGTCGCTCATCCAAATTGTTTGCCATAAAGGCCACTAGCAGAAGTAGAGAATCATCAACTGTTAGGGCGAACAAGCCTCTGGACTCATCCATTAAACTTGCTAAAAGACTCATCCTTGCAGAGACAAACTTGCTCATCAGAATAGTTGAGTTCATCTTCTATTAGTCTAAACATAGCAACGTTCCTTCGCTGTAAGATGTCATACCGTTCTTCAAATATGAGCAGCTTTGGTAGCGTGGCGCAGTTGCACGGCTTGGAACACCAAACCCTCCCAAAGATGGCTTGGCCCGAGCTAACTATACGATTAGGTTAACTTCTGAGTGTTGATTGAGAAACTGCTCCTGATCCTCGTCAGCAATGAGAACCTGTGCCCCTGTAGGAACCCTTGTCCTGGAAATGCGAATACCATTCATGCACGACGGGCACCAAACCAACTTCCAGCCAAATTCGCTATCAGCAAATCCAAAGTACTGATATGCAAGACCAGTAGAATTACAAACCGGACATGAACACTGCTCATATTCGGCATCACCAATAGGTAAGTGCTTCACCCAGTCGATGTAAGTGATGTTCTTGCTCATTATTCACCCCCCAAAGCCGTCCTGTTTTGTTTTTCTGATAGTACTGCCAAAAGCTGTCCTCAATACCATGAGCGGCATTTTCATTGAATCGGAGTTCTTGATTCATGCGCAGATGATCGCCAGCAAATCTATTCGGATGACCATAGGGATCAATTTGCATTGTGTGAGTCCGTTCATGGCCAAGAGTTTTCACAAGTTGTTCGGTATTTGTGAATGCATCTGGGTAAAGATCAATCGATCCATTCGAATGCGTATATCCGTACAAATCTTTACCGATAAGCTCTGGATCACGAACAATGCGAACTTTGACCCCTTGCATACCACCCCCTCCTTCCAGTGCCGCTTGCTCCACATACCGCATCTGCATAGGCACTTTCAGACCGGCGAATTCCCCGGTATTTTCGGCTTTTCTGAACAGATCAGTTGGCGTCGCGTTTGGAACCTCAAGCCTCTTGGGAACCCCATACATCTCCAGGCCTGATATCGCCCCTTCACCCGCAACACGACCTCCCCAGCCCAATTTCCCCACACTACCAAACGCACCACGCACCGCAGAAGAGCCCGGCCCTAATAACATCGAAGCCGCAGCCGGGAAGGTTGTTCCTACCGTCCCCCCCCCCACACAGCCCATTGAGAGTTACCTGTCAAGCTCCCTAGCCAGTATCCCCCATCTCCGGCTTGTTGCTCCAGCCACCGGAAACCCGCCCCTACCGTATTGTTCAAACCTTCCAGCATCGTTTGAGAGGTTCCCAGCCGGGGTTGATACGTCAGAGCCGCAGCAATGTTTCGCCCGGCTTCAACATCCCCTCCGGTAAACATCATCCCATGTCCTGAAGCTGGGGCAGCTACCAGACCAGTGGCCATGGTCACGCCAACTTCTTGCACCCCCAGCATCCATTCAACCCCAGACTTCGCCCACTCCAGGCCACGGTTCACCGCATTCAACATGCGTTGCCAAGCACCTGGACGAGGAGCCGTCACAGTGACGGGCTCAAGCGCGATGGTGTTCTCCCAATTAAAATCCTCTGCCCCGCCCGCCTTGCCCGCCGTGGCCCGCTGCGGCACGTCCATCTCCTCTCGCCCGCTGAAGCGCGCTTGCTCCTTGACGGAGGCAGGGCTTAACACCAAGACATTGCCATCACGTCCCCAGACCTGGGCCAGCGCTTGTTGGCTGTCTTGCCGCTGCTGATCCCGTTTCTGAATACCGCTCGCCACCTGGTCCCCCAGCGCGCTGCCAAACGATTCCGCTGCGATCGCGCTCCAGTTCGGACGCTGGCCGGTCAGCTGCGACTGGATACCACCCGACACTAGGCCGCGCAGCGTGCCGTAGCCCACACTGGCTACCGGATTCTCGCTGCTCCACCCCAAGCCCTCCGCCATCCAGCCGCTGGCCCCGGCCGCCGCGCCACTGGCCGCCACCGCGGTCCAGCTGAAGCGCTTCTGCAAGCCGGTAGCCACCGCCACCCCCTGGGTCAAGGCGTTACCCGCCGCCGCCCGCAGCGCGATCGGCGCGTTTTTCAGCGAGTCGCCCAACATCCCAGCGCCCACGCCGGCGCTCACTCCCGCGCCAAGGGCGCTCAAGCCCACCTGGCTCCACGAGAACTGATCCTGCATCCCCATCGCCATCGCCACGCCCTGGCTGGCCATTGAAGCCACCGCGCCCGCTGCCGCATAGCCGGCAAAAGTGGCCGCGGCGCTCGCTGTCGCGGCCACACCCGCCGCCGCCGGCGCAGCGCCTAGCAGGGGAATCAACGCCTGGCTGAAAATCGGACCCAGCGTCACCACCGCCACCACGGCGACAATAACAACGAAGATAGCGCCAAAACCGCCGCAGCCCCCTCCGCCCCCGCCTTGTTGCGGCGGCGGCGGCGGATCCGGCAGCGTCGGGGTCACATCCCCTATCGCCTCGCCTGGGCTATACACCCGGTAAGTGCCGCTGTTGTTGTGCACATTCGTCACTTTGTTCGGCACTTTCAGCACTTGGCCGGCCGTCAGCGGCTCGCTGCCGCTCAGGCTGTTGGCGTCCGCCAGCAGATACCACATCGCCTGGTCGCCCCACAGCGACGCCGCCAGGCTTTGCAAGGTGTCCCCCGCCTTCACCGTGACGAAGCCCGGCGTCTGGCCCGGGTAGCTCGGACCGATCGGTTCGTAGTTCTGGTCGAAGTCGGCGCTGTTCACCGGCTGGCCTTCGCGGTACTGGTCTTTGCGGTTGCCGATCTGGCTTTGCGCCAAGGCCTGGGCGTAGTCGACGCGGCTGGCGCCGTCGTTGCCCACCGCGCCGATCTGCTTGCCGTCCAGGTAGTAGTAGTCCTGCCGTTTGTAGGTGCTGCCGCTGGCGATTTCCTCGCGCTTGAGCACCAGGCCCTGGGCGTTGTTGAGGTAGCGGAGGCTGCGCTGGCCCCGTTCATCACGCGCTTCGGTCAGGTGGCCGTTGACGTTCGTTGTAGCTGAGATGGGAGTAGCCGCTCTGCATTTGCGGCGCGACGCCCGGCAGCTAAGCTCACAAATGGAAGGACTTATAGCCGGGTGTCACACCCTGCGAGTGCACCGTACTGCCGTGTAGCGGACACCGATTCAGGCCATGAAAGATTGGCAAAAGCAGCGTCCCGATTTATTAAAAAAGCGTGTAAGCAATCGTCCGGGACTGGACACTTACCTACCCTTGCTTGCTTCCATTTCATCAGTGCTGAAGCAAATGCTTAAGGTATTTATCTAAACTGTCATCCGAAATCCCTTGCCCATTGCCATCAATATCCCATTTCCAAACATAAGAAATATCATCCAATGAAAAATCATCAAAAATATCATACAACATCACTCCAGCATCATTCCTAGACACCTTATATTTACTCACAAGATCACGCAGTAACTTACTCATTGACGAGTAGTCTCGAATTTCACCTCTCCAAAAGGTGACATCTTCTGGAGACAACCCAAAACAATCAGCAGCCATAAATCAATTCCCTTCATAAATTTATTTTCCAAACAACACTTTAACATCAACACCAAAATCTTTTAAATCTACAACTTTCCCATACCCAAACGCTCTTGCCTGTTGCCCTGTCCAAGTTTCCAATGCTGCTTGGCTTGGAGATTTAGGGGAATGCCCCGAGGTAAGTTTTCTATATGTTTCGTAATTCACGCTACCATCTCCATCAAGCCAAGTTCCGCGTATTTTTTGCACTTGAACACCATCTTGCTTAAGACGACTCATTAAACCATAAAGCATATCCTTCCCTCCTCCCAGCACAGCCGCATTGCCACCTGCTCTAATATCAAAACCAAGCGTTCCATTAGAATCAATAATTGCATCAAGGTAATGGATATCGCCATAGCCACGATATAGATACCTTAAGTCTCTCCCTCTCATTTTCTGCTGAACAAAGCTATCTACCAAATCAACCCGTGGAATGTAACCCGCACCTCCCCCCTCCGGCACCGCATACATCCTCAGCCCCGGTGTACTCTGCTCCGCCAAGCGATCCAGTCTCGGCCCAAACGCTTCCACAGCATCCCTTGCCAGCAAACGCGTGCCCATACCTGCTTCAACGCTCAGACTGGACCCTCGTAGCAAACGTGACCCTGGCGCCCAAGACAACAAGGCATTGCCGGCCAATGTGCCTGCCTGCTCCGCACTCAGTTCCCCAGGATTCTTCGCATAATACATCAGCTCGCCCGCCGTCTTGCCTAGCGCATCCGGCAAACCACGGACCAACGCAGCATTACGCGCGGCAGCGCCGCGGTCATCGATCAGGCCTCCGCTGAGCAGACTCGCCGCCAAATAGCCTTGGTCGCTGATCAATTGGGCCATTCCCAGGCTGCCATCGATCACTGTGTCCAACATGCGGCCTGCAAAGCGTTGCAGAGTGCCCGGACGGGAGGCTGTCACCGTGACCGGCTCAAGCTCTATGGTGTCCTCCCAATTAAATCCCTCAGTCGAGCTCGCCTTGGTCGCTGTTGCCCGTTGCGCGGCCCCTTCCACAAAGAAGCCAGGACCGGCGTCACCAATCACCCTCACCCCACGCCTATCGTAGCGGGTCTGCTTGGTCTCCTCCATCGCTTGAGCCATACGCTCTTGCTCTAGCTTAGACTTGGACTGCTCCTTATCCCGGGTTTGGATACCATTCACCACCTGATCGCCCAGCGCGCTGCCAAACGATTCCGCTGCGATCGCGCTCCAGTTAGGACGTTGGCCGGTCAGCTGCGACTGGATACCACCCGACACCAGGCCGCGCAGCGTGCCGTAGCCCACACTGGCTACCGGATTCTCGCTGCTCCACCCCAAGCCCTCCGCCATCCAGCC
>NZ_JAMZGH010000062.1:0-21146 GCF_024158805.1 Chromobacterium sp. S0633
TTGAGCTTTATGCCCGCCCTCCGACGCTAAGCGGAGGCGGCGGGGACATGGCAGGATTAGCGTTACCGGCAAGAAGGATCCGGCGCGTGCAAGCACGCTCCCACCATGACCCGCCTGAGAGTAGACGCATCTATGGTGTGTCCGGACATGAGATGCCGCATGTGCGGCTGTCCGCCTTCTTGCCTCGGAACGCTAATTCCGGTGCTGATGCACAGCACGGCCGGATTATCACGTGCTTGGGGCTGGGAGACAAGGGGCAGGGACCGTTCCGCAGCGAATCCCTGGCGACGGCAACAAGTAAGCCTTCAAAGCCTAAGGCAAACAGCCAATGCATGACTTATTCGAACCAGACGGCTTCACCTCCAGTCCCAAGCAGCGAAGCCACACGCGACATTAAAGTGCTGGCCCCCTACGGCCCAGACCAAGCACCACTGCGCAAGCTCTCGACACTGTACTACTATCACTCAGCGACCGATGAGCAAGGCGCACGGGGACTGAAAATGGACAAGACCCGCAGGGAGCTAAGCTCACGAAATTAACCACGCGTTTTCTCAGCATCAAGGACCGCTTGAATCACTTCGAGTATTTATATGGCTAAGCGCAAGCTGACGCCCGCGCAATCTGCGCCACAATGTTAAAAGAGCATCTTATGCACTACACCTTCCCTACCGCGACCATGGCCAAATTGGCCGAGTATGGCTGGCAGCCGAGCAGAAATATTGCGCCCCAACATGCGATTCTGGCTTGGGAACAGGACGGCTACAGCGCCTTCCAAGCCGGAGTGCATTTCATCCAGAGCTTTAACGGCATCACCTTAAAACACCGTTCTTGGGACGGTAAGGCAGAAGATGAGTCGTATTTCGACTCAGTTCTGGCCACCCAGGGCTTTGATCGTCTATGGGCTCTTGAGGTCTATCAACCTTTAATTGGAAAAAAACTGCTGCCAGTGGGGCAAGGCTACTCCAGACATCTCAGCTATCTGATCGCAGAAGATGGTGCTATGTACGCCGGCTACGATGACTTCTTCTGCGAAATCGGAACCGATATCATATCGGCGCTGGAAAATATCATTTTCAAACGGGACTTCCTTATTCTTCAAAGTTAAACAATTAGACAGATAACGATGAAAACTGCTCTCCACAGCATCAATCCTTCGACACACGGAGGGAGTTCATCAGCGATGGTTCGTCAAAATCACCCGGTTCTATCCGGCCACCGTACTGCAAAGTTGTGCCAACTACAGGTGTACCGCTTTGAACTCGATGACCAAGGCAGTGATAGCGTGTACCCATGCTGAACAATAAATTAATCGAACACCGCGCCAGGCTTGCGCTAAAGCGGCTAAGCGGCCTGTTCAGCGGCGCGGTGATGCCAATCCAGGCTGATGACTACGCCAAGAACCGGGCATTCCTGAGGCAACACTGCCATCTCGATGCCGAGCCGCAACAAAAGCTGGCGGCGGCAGATGAGTCTGAGACACTACAGGCGCTGACCTTAATCTTTGCCCGCCATGCTTCAACAGTCACCCTCCCCTTTGAACAGCCCTACTGCATTCAAGCCGATATCAGCGATGTCCAGAGCTTCGTCAAAAGCGTTTGGTCCGCCAACGACACCCAGGACCTGACAGTGTTTTTCGATACAGAGGGGGCCACGCTGGATTTGCAAGATCGCGAGGATGGCTTGTATCTGTTCTATCACCCCGGCACCGAAGAAATACCGTAGGAAATAATGTCGGCTTCAAGGCCCCCCCTCCAGCAGAGAACATCATGAATTAAGGCTCTGCCTCTTGCCGCCCCATCATTTACGCCGAGCCCCTCCCCCTGGCAACAGCCGCCACCACACTCAGGGGCGCGACATAGATACCATTTTGCAAACGCACGCGGTGTGCCTGCCGCAATATCGGAGCCAAGACCATGACCCCGCCACAAGCAGCCCTACAACAGGCAATCTGCACCCTGAGCCTGATCGACACCGTGTTCCATCGCTTGGGCGTGCGGATAGCCTGCGAGGATTTGAGCCCGGCCGAGGCCTGGGCCACCACCTGCCAAACGTTTCAGCAATTGGATCTGCAACAGCGCCTGCCCACGCTGATTGCGGAACTGAGGGAGATCGTGGAGCCGCAACTCGTCTACGACGAGCACAATATGAGCGCACTGGATTACCGGATTAAAGACTTGCTGCGGGCCTATGAGCAAGCGCAGCCCCCGTCGTCATGAGTGCCCCTCCCCCATCTGTCACACCAGCATGAAGTCTGCTACGCTGCCTATCCATTTCGACTCTGCGTCCTGCAGGATTTCATCATGCTTAAGTTTGATGTTCTGATCATCGGCAGCGGTCTGGCCGGGATGACCTTGGCCTTGCACCTGGCGGAAAGCCGCAAGGTGGGCCTGATTACCAAGCGCGATTTGCTGGAAGGCAGTTCCACTTACGCTCAGGGCGGCATCGCCGCGGTGCTGGACACCGAGGATTCGGTGGAGGAACACATCCGCGATACGCTGATTGCCGGCGCAGGGCTATGCAATGAGGAGACTACGCGCTTCATTGTCGAGCATTCCAAGGAAGCTATTGATTGGCTGATTGCGCTGGGCGTGCCCTTCACCAAGGATGAAACCCACCGCACCGGTTATCACCTGACCCGCGAGGGCGGCCACAGCCACCGCCGCATCATCCACGCCGCGGACGCCACCGGCGCGGCGGTGACCAGCACGCTGGGGCAGAAGATCAAGGCCCACCCCAATATCACGGAGCTGGAAGAGCATATCGCCATCGATCTGATCACCTCGCGCAAGCTGGGCCTGCCCGGCAACCGCGCCTATGGGGTGTACGCGCTGGACAAGCTGGCGGATCAGGTGGTGACCATCGCCGCCAAGCACACCATCCTGGCCTCCGGCGGCGCCGGCAAGGTTTATCTGTACACCACCAACCCGGACACCGCCACCGGCGACGGCATCGCCATGGGCTGGCGCGCCGGCTGCCGGGTGGGGAATATGGAATTCATGCAGTTCCACCCCACTTGCCTGTATCACCCGCACAGCAAGTCCTTCCTGATCACCGAGGCGGTGCGCGGCGAGGGGGGCATCCTGAAGCTGCCGGACGGCACCCGCTTTATGCCGGAGCACGATCCGCGCGCCGAGCTGGCGCCGCGCGACGTGGTGGCGCGCGCCATCGACTTTGAGATGAAGAAGCACGGCCTGGATTGCGTCTACCTGGACATTTCCTACAAGCCGGCCCATTTCATCCGCGAGCATTTCCCCAATATCTACGCCCATTGCCTGGAGCTGGGCATAGACATCACCCAACAGCCCATCCCGGTGGTGCCGGCGGTGCATTTCACCTGCGGCGGCCTGGTTACGGACCTGACCGGCCACACCGATGTGGACGCGCTGTACGCGGTGGGCGAAGTGGCCTGCACCGGCCTGCACGGGGCCAACCGGCTGGCCAGCAATTCCTTGCTGGAATGTCTGGTGATAGGCAAGGCGGCGGCGGCGGACATCCTGGCCGCGCCGGAGATCAAGCTGCCCAAGATCCCGGACTGGGACGACAGCCAGGTGACGGACCCGGACGAGGAGGTGGTGATTTCCCACAACTGGGACGAGCTGCGCCGGGCGATGTGGGACTATGTGGGCATTGTGCGCACCAATAAGCGGCTGATGCGGGCGCAAAACCGCATCCGCCTGCTGTCCGAGGAGATCAACGAGTATTACCGCCATTTCCACGTCAGCAACGATCTGATCGAGCTGCGCAATCTGGTGCAGACTTCGGAGCTGATCGTGCGTTCGGCGCTGCTGCGCAAGGAGAGCCGCGGCCTGCACTACAGCCGCGACTATCCGGAGAAGCTGGAGCTGGCGCAGGAGACCATCCTGACGCCGGAGGCGCCGGCGCAGGCCGATGGAGCATGAGCGGCAGTTAGTGGCTTTGCTGCGCGGGCAGCCGTGGCTGATGGAGGCGCTTGGCGCTGGGCGCGCCTTGGGCCTGTCCTCCTGGGCCATCGGCGCCGGAGCCATCCGCAGCCTGGTTTGGGACTGGCTGTGCGGCCATACACGGCCCACACCTATCCCGGACATAGATCTGGTTTACTTCGACCCCGCGGACTTAAGCCCAGAGCGCGAGCATCAGTTGGAAGCCCAATTGCGCACTGCGCTGCCAAGCTTGAACTGGGAAGTCTGCAATCAGGCGGCGGTGCACCTCTGGCGCGAACAGGAGCCGGGCCGCCCCTTGCCGCCATTACAAAGCCTGGCGGACGGGGTGGCTAGTTGGCCGGAAACCGCCACTTCCGTGGCGGCCTGGCTGGATGAGGAAGACCGCGTGCGGATTCTGGCTCCCTGCGGTCTGGACGATTTGATGAACGGCGTGTTGCGCCATAATCCCAGGCATGGCAACACCGCCGTGTTTGAGCGCAGGCTGTTGGACAAGCAGTTTTTGCAGCGCTGGCCAGCGCTGCGGCGGCTCCCCGCCCGGGACTACACGCCGCCCAAGTAATCCATCTTGCCCAGCGCCACGCCGTTGTGGCGCAGGATGGCGTAGGCGGCGGTGAGGTGGAAGTAGAAGTTGGGCAGCACAAAGCCCAGCAGATAGTTCTGTCCGCTGAAGCGGATCTCGTCGCCGCGCACTTTCAGCACCACTTCCCGCGTCTCGCTGCCGTCGATCTGCGCAGCGTTAAAACCCTGCAAAAACGCCACGGTCTTGGCGATGCGCTGTTGCAAATCGGCAAAGCTGGCTTCGTCGTCGGCGTAGCTGGGCACGTCGACGCCCGCCAGCCGCGCGGCGCAGCCTTTGGCGCTGTCGCTGGCGATCTGCACCTGGCGCGTCAGCGCGAACATGTCCGGCGCCAGCCGGGCGTTCAGCAGCACGTCCGGCGCGATGTTGCGCGCGGCGGCGTCGGCGGCGGCCTTGTCCAGGATGGCGGACAGATTGTTCAGGCCCCGGATCAGCGCCGGGACGGAGGCTTGGTACATGGAAACGGACATGGCGGGCTCCTGTCGGATGCGGTAAGGCGGGCGCGGCGGACATTCCGGCGCGCCGCCACAGCATAAGCCAATCCGCCGCCGGGAAACAGACGCGGACCCGGCAGCGGCTTATTCAAAACGGGCCTTCACCTCCCCCGTCCGCCGCCTGCCCTCTCTGTCCCATGCGGAGGCGCGGAGGCAGGGCTCTCACTTGGCCAGCGGCAGGGTGAACCAGAACGCGCAGCCGCCGGCCACGGTGCTGTTGGCGCCGAATTCGCCGCGGTGGAATTCAACGATGGAGCGGCAGATGTTCAGGCCGATGCCCATGCCTTCCGGCTTGGTGGAGTAGAACGGGGTGAACAGATTGCTCTTCATCGCCTCGGACAGGCCGGGGCCGTTGTCCACCACTTCCACCCGCCAGAAGGCGGTGCCGATGGAGGTGCGGACCTTGACCCTGGGCCGCTTGGTCTGCGCTTCCTGCATCGCTTCAATGGCGTTTTTCATCAGATTGAGCAGCACTTGCTCGATCAGTACCGGGTCCATGTCCAGCAGGCAGCCTGCCGGGTCTTGTTCCACCTGCAGCTTGACCCCGGCCTTGACCGCCAGGCCTTCCGCCAGGCCGACGGCGCGCAGCACCACCGGCCCCGGTTCCACGCGCTGCAATTGGGGCTCGTGCTTTTTGACGAAGGCGCGGATGCTGCTGACGATCTGGGCGGCGCGCTTGGCCTGTCCGGCGATTTCCTGGATCGCTTCGCGCACGCCGGCCGGCAGTTCCAGTTCCGCCGGCAGCCGGCGGCTGACGCCGGCGGCGTAGGTGTTGATGGCGGTCAGCGGCTGGTTCAGCTCATGCGCCAGCGTGGAGGCCATTTCGCCCATGGCGATCAGGCGCGAGGTGTTTTGCAGCCGTTCCTGCTGCGCCAGTTCCCGCCCTTCGCGCGCCTTGTCCTCGCTGACGTCGGCCAGGATGGCCAGCCAGGCGGATTCGCCGTTCACCCAGTCGATGCGGCGGCGGTGCATCTGGAACCAGCTGCCGCCGCCGTCGGTGGTGAATTCCAGGCCGTACTCGTCTTGTTCCGGCTGTTCCTGCAGGCCGGGCAGCAGCACGCAGCAGGGGCCGTCCGGCTCCACCGTCAGCCATAGCCGGGCAAACGCCGGATTGGCATACAGCAACAGGCCGCCGCTTTCTTCCATCACGCAGACGCCGGCCACCAGGCCATTGAGCACGGTGAGGAAGCGCTGATGGGAGGCGTTGAGCGCCAGCCGCTGCCGCTTGCGCTCGGTGATGTCGAACAGGGACGCGATCCAGCCGCGCTGGCTGCCGTCGGCTTCCACCAACGGGGTGGCGTAGAGCCGCACTTCGATGAATTCTCCGTCCTTGCGCGCAAAGCGCAGTTCGAAGCCCTCTTCCGGCTGACGGTTGTCGCGCACCGCGGCGATCGCCGCGGTCATGGCAGCGTGGTCGTCCTCCGGCCAGAACGGATGCGGCGGCGCCTGACCCACCAGTTCGTCCGCGCCGAAGCCCAGCATGTCGCAGAAGGCTCGGTTGACGCGCACGATGCGCCCTTCGTCCTCCAAAGCCACCAGGCCGCTTTTCATGCAGTCTTCTATCGCCTGGCGCAAGGACACTTCCTTGGCCAGCGCCTGTTCCGCGTGCGCGCGTTCGCGCACGTGGCGGCGGATGCGCCAGGCGGCGTACAAGAGCGCGCTGACCAGCAGCGCGATCAGGCCGGACAACACCGGCAGGGTCAGCCCCAGGCCGGCGCGGTAGCTGGTCGCGTGCAGATAGAGGCCGTAGCCGGGGGGATCGAAGCTGGTTTGATGCGAGAGGGTGCCGGGACGCTCCGCCGGATCGAACTTGCTGGCCAGGATTTTGCCGCTCAAATCCTGGATGCTGATGTAGTTCTTGGAGGCGATCCACCACGGCACCTGGTTGAACAACAGCAGGTCCATCTGGTAGGCCAGCCTCAGCCCGCCCAGGGGTTTGCCGTCGTGGACGATGGGCACGGCCAGATCGAAGCGGTATTTGCCGTCGCCGCCCTGATAGGGTTCGCCGTAACTGGGCCGCAGCAGACGGTTGGCGCGCCACAGCGCGTCGAAGGTTTCTCCGGTCAGCACGCTGCCGTCGCGGCGGGTGCCGTGCTGGTCGCGCACCACCCTGCCGTCCACGTCCACCTGCTCGATGCTCAGCAGTTCCGGGTTGCCCCGCAGGTAAAACGCGGCTTGCCGGGCAAAGCGCTGGCTGTCGATATTGCCGTCCTCGATTTCCCGGCCCAGATTTTCAGCCCATTCCTGCTGCCCTTCCAGATACATGCGCAAGGACTGCTCCAGCCACAGCACTTCCTGGATCAGATTGTCTTGCTGCTCGTCGCGCCAGTCCCGGTAAACCAGGTAGAACAGGCTGCCCAGCGCCAACAGCAGGGCCAGCAACAGCGCGCCGGCGCTGAGCCAGAGCATGCCGGGGGAACGGCGCGACAATAAATTTTTTATCTGCATGGCATTCTAGGGAAAGCCCTAATGCGGAAGTCCCTAATAGTTGAAAGAAATAGGAAATCCTACTTTACACGGAACAAGCAGACTGTCCACAAGGACAGCGCATAAGGAAAAACCGCCCACGGCGCCGGCCAAATCGCTTTTGCCGGCCATAAAATGCCAAGGGATTGGTGGATTCCATACAACACTATACAAGTACGATGGAGATAGAGAATGAAACTGAAGACAGCCGCCGTGGCCCTCTGCGCCGCGTTCGCCTTGTCCGGCGTTGCCAACGCCGCCGGCGAGATCCTCATCAAATTCAGCCATGTGGTGTCTCCGGACACCCCCAAGGGCAAAGCCGCCGAATATTTCAAGAAACTGGCTGAGGAACGCACCAAGGGCAAGGTCAAGGTGCAAGTGTATCCCAACAGCCAGTTGTACAAGGACAAGGAAGAACTGGAGGCGCTGCAGCTGGGCGCGGTTCAGATGCTGGCGCCCAGCCTGGCCAAGTTCGGCCCGCTGGGGGTCAAGGAGTTCGAGGTCTTCGATCTGCCCTATCTGTTCGACAACTACGACCAGGTCAACAAGGTGATGCACGGCCCCATCGGCAAGCAGTTGCTGGGCAAGCTGGAGGGCAAGGGCATCAAGGGCCTGGCCTATTGGGACAACGGCTTCAAGAACTTCTCCGCCAACAAGCCCATCCGCACCCCGGCCGACCTCAAGGGCCTGAAGATCCGCATCCAGTCGTCCAAGGTGCTGGAAGAGGAAATGCGCACCCTGGGCGCGCTGCCGCAAGTGATGGCTTTCTCCGAGGTGTATCAGGCGCTGCAGACCGGCGTGGTGGACGGCACCGAGCTGGAAGCGTCCAATCTGTACACCAGCAAGGCCTATGAGGTGCAAAAACAGCTGACGCTGACCCAGCACGGCTTCCTCGGCTACGCCGTCATCGTCAACAAGAAGTTCTGGGACGGCCTGCCGGCCGACGTGCGCGCCCAGCTGGACAGCGCGATCCGCGATGCGTCCACCTACGCCAACGATATCGCGAAGAAGGAAAACGAACGCGCGCTGGCCGGCATCAAGGCTTCCGGCAAAACCCAGATCTACACCCCCACTCCGCAGGAACGCAGCGCCTTCAAGAAGGCGTTGGCGCCGGTCCACGCCAAGATGGCCGGCCGCATTGGCCAGGATCTGCTAAACCAGATCTATAAAGAAACCGGTTTCAATCCGGCCAAATAAAGCCAGCCCGGTTCAAGAGCATGCCCTCAAGCATGCTCTTGTTCCATGCGGAGACAGATATGTTGAAATTCCTCGATCACCTTGAGGAGTGGATGATCGCCTGCCTGATGGGGGCGGCCACCCTCATCACCTTTACCGCGGTGCTGCACCGCTACGGTTCGGGCATCGCCACTCTGCAACCGCTGCTCGCCCACATCAATATGTCCTGGGCGCAGGAGCTGACCATTTACCTCTTCGTCTGGATGGCCAAGTTCGGCGCCGCTTACGGCGTGCGCACCGGCATCCATGTCGGCGTGGACGTGCTGATCAACCGGCTCAGCGACAAACGCCGCGGACGTTTCATCGTCTTCGGCCTGCTGGCCGGCGCGCTGTTCACCGGCACCGTCGCCGTCATGGGCGCGGATTTCGTCTGGGACATCGCCCACACCGATCAAACCTCGCCGGATCTGGAGGCGCCGATGTGGCTGGTCTACCTGGCCATTCCCTGTGGTTCTTCGCTGATGTGCTTCCGCTTCCTGCAAGTGGCCTGGAATTTCCTCAGGACCGGCTCGCTGCCCAAGCATGACCACGGCCATGTGGACGGCCTGGACGGCGACGAGCAGCTGGACAATATGCACCCCCACGATATGCATCACGGAGGCCGCCCATGAGCGCCTTGATCATTTTCGGCCTGTTGATGCTGCTGATGCTGACCGGCATGCCGATTTCCATCTCCCTGGGCCTGACGGTGCTGACCTTCCTGTTCACCATGACGGATGTGCCGGTCACCTCGGTGGCGCTGAAACTGTTCACCGGCATCGAGAAGTTTGAAATCATGGCCATCCCCTTCTTCATCCTGGCCGGCAACTTCCTGATGCACGGCGGCGTGGCCAAACGGATGATCCGCTTCGCCACCACCCTGGTGGGCCACTGGTACGGCGGCCTGGGCCTGGCCGGCGTGGTGTCCTGCGCGTTGTTCGCCGCCATCACCGGCTCATCTGTCGCCACCGTGGTGGCGGTGGGTTCCATCATTCTGCCGGCCATGGTCAAGCAGGGCTATCCGCAGCGCTTCGGCGCCGGCGTGATCACCACTTCCGGCGCGCTGGGCATTCTGTTTCCGCCGTCGATCAATCTGGTGATGTACAGCATCGCCACCGCCGGCATGGATGTCACCGGCCCCAACGGCATGAGCGTCAGCACCGCCTCGGTGGGCCAGCTGTTCATGGCGGGCGTGCTGCCCGGCCTGTGCCTGTCCCTGCTGCTAGGCCTGACCACCTGGTTCCGCGCCAAGAAGTTCGACTACCCGCGCCTGCCCCGCGCCGGCTGGGGCGAGCGTTGGCAGGCTTTCCGCGACAGCGTCTGGGGCCTGTTGTTGATCGCGCTGGTGATAGGCGGCATTTACAGCGGCATCTTCACGCCCACCGAGGCGGCGGCGATGGCGGCGGTATACGCCTTCGTGATCGCGGTCTTCGTCTACAAGGACATGGGGCTGAAGGATGTGCCCAAGGTCTTGCTGAACGCGGCGTCCATGAGTTCCATGCTGCTCTACATCATCACCAACGCGGTGCTGTTCTCCTTCCTGCTGGCGTCCGAGCAGATTCCGCAGGCGATGGCGGCCTGGATGACCGGCCAGGGCCTGGGCATCGTCGCCTTCCTGCTGCTGACCAATATCCTGCTGCTGGCGGCCGGCAACTTCATGGACCCGTCCGCCATCGTGCTGATCATGGCGCCCATCCTCTATCCGGTGGCGGTGAAACTGGGCGTCAATCCCATCCACTTCGGCATTCTGATCGCGGTGAACATGGAAGTGGGCATGTGCCATCCGCCGGTGGGATTGAACCTTTACGTGGCTTCCGGGATCACCAAGATGGGCATCACCGAACTGACGGTGGCGGTCTGGCCCTGGTTGCTGACCATGCTGGGCTTCCTGGTGGCCGTCACCTACATTCCGGAGATCTCG
The DNA here is from genome assembly GCF_024158805.1 of Chromobacterium sp. S0633. Lineage (NCBI taxonomy): Bacteria > Pseudomonadati > Pseudomonadota > Betaproteobacteria > Neisseriales > Chromobacteriaceae > Chromobacterium > Chromobacterium sp. S0633. The sequence goes on from NZ_JAMZGH010000062.1 coordinate 10,594, forward strand.
CTATGGCTGCCGCGCGCGCTGGGCATGGTGAATTAGCATCCGCCTGACAGGCGTGAAAACGCGATGGCATGCGCCATCGCGTTTTTTGTCCGACAAGGCGATAGCCCCGCCCGCCCTTAAGCCCGTATAATGTGTAGTTACTCTCTTACACCAACCAACCACCTAAAGATCAACCTCAGGAGTCCCAGAGAATGGACGAGCAATTGCGCCAGAGCGCACTGGAATACCACCAGTACCCCAACCCGGGCAAAATCCAGGTTGCCCCGACCAAGCCTCTCACCACCCAACGCGATCTCGCCCTGGCCTACTCCCCCGGAGTGGCGGCCGCCTGCGACGCCATCGTGGAAGATCCGCTGAACGCCTACAAATACACCGCGCGCGGCAATCTGGTGGCGGTGATCTCCAACGGCACCGCGGTGCTGGGCCTGGGCAATATCGGCGCGCTGGCCGGCAAGCCGGTGATGGAAGGCAAGGGCGTGCTGTTCAAGAAGTTCGCCGGCATCGATGTGTTCGACATCGAGGTCAACGAGCTGGATCCGGACAAGCTGGTGGACATCATCTGTTCGCTGGAACCCACTTTCGGCGGCATCAACCTGGAAGACATCAAGGCGCCCGAGTGCTTCTACATCGAGAAGAAGTGCCGCGAACGCATGAACATTCCGGTGTTCCATGACGACCAGCACGGCACCGCCATCGTGGCCGCCGCCGCGGTGCTCAACGGTCTGCGTCTGGTGGAGAAGGACATCGCGCAAGTGCGCGTGGTGGCCTCCGGCGCCGGCGCCGCCGCCATCGCCTGCCTGGACCTGCTGGTGGCGCTGGGCGTGAACCGCGACAACATCACCGTCTGCGACTCCAAGGGCGTGATCTACGAAGGCCGCGACGAGAAACTGGACGACTCCAAGAAACGCTACGCGATCAAGGACAACGGCCAACGCAAGCTGGCCGACGCCATGGCCGGCGCCGACATCTTCATGGGCCTGTCCGGTCCCAAGCTGGTGTCCCAGGACATGGTCAAATCCATGGCCCGCTCGCCGCTGATCCTGGCCATGGCCAACCCGGAGCCGGAAATCCTGCCGCCGCTGGTGAAGGAAGTGCGCCCGGACGCCATCATCGGCACCGGCCGTTCGGACTATCCGAACCAGGTCAACAACGTGCTGTGCTTCCCCTTCATCTTCCGCGGCGCGCTGGACGTGGGCGCCACCACCATCAATGAAGAGATGAAGCTGGCCACGGTGCGCGCCATCGCCGACCTGGCGCTGGCCGAGCAAAACGACGTGGTGGCCACCGCCTACGGCGACCAGGAACTGTCCTTCGGCCCGGAATACGTGATTCCGAAACCGTTCGACCCGCGTCTGATCGTCAAGATCGCCCCCGCCGTGGCCAAGGCCGCGATGGATTCCGGCGTGGCCACTCGCCCGATCCAGGACTTCGACGCCTACGCCGATCAACTGGCCCAGTTCGTGTACAAGACCAATCTGTTCATGAAGCCGGTGTTCGCCCAGGCCAAGAAAGACCAGAAGCGCGTGGTGCTGACCGAGGGCGAAGACGAGCGCGTGCTGCACGCCACTCAGGAAATCGTCACCCAAGGCCTGGCCAAGCCCATCCTGATCGGCCGCCCCAGCGTCATCGACATGCGCATCCAGAAGCTGGGCCTGAAGCTGGTGGCCGGCAAGGACTTCGAGATCGTCAACAACGAATCCGATCCGCGCTTCGCCGAGTACTGGAAAGAGTACTACCAGCTGACCAAGCGCAAGGGCGTGTCCCAGGAGCAGGCTCGCCGTCGCGTGATCGGCAACACCACGCTGATCGGCGCAATGATGGTGCGCCGCGGCGACGCCGACGCGATGATCTGCGGCACCTACGGGCCGTACCGCCAGCACTTCGACATCGTTGAAACCGTGCTCGGCTACAACAATCCGGAGCAAGTGGCCGGCGCGATGAACGCGCTGATCCTGCCCACCGGCAACATCTTCATCGCCGACACCTACGTCAACGCCGACCCGAGCGCCGAACAACTGGCCAGCATCACCCGCATGGCCAGCGAATCGATCAAGCGCTTCGGCATTGCGCCCAAGGCCGCGCTGCTGTCCAACTCCAGCTTCGGCACGCTGAACAGCGCCTCGGCGCAGAAGATGCGCGCCGCCTTCGACCAGATCCGCTCGGCGCAGCCGGATCTGGAGATCGACGGCGAAATGCAGGGCGACGCCGCGCTGGTAGAAAGCATCCGCAACCAGGCCATGCCGGACAGCACGCTGAAAGGCTCGGCCAATCTGTTGATCATGCCGAATGTGGAAGCCGCCAACATCAGCTACAACCTGTTGCGCGTTTCCGCCTCCGACGGCGTGACCATCGGCCCCATCCTGATGGGCATGAGCAAGCCGGCTCACATCCTGACCCCGATCGCTTCGGTGCGCCGCATCGTCAACATGGTGGCCCTGGCCGCCGTGGACGCGCAGAACAGCAAGTAAGCGTTTGCCTGGCATTTAAGGCATATACTGAACGGGCAAGCACAGCTTGCCCGTTTTTTCTTCGCCAAGGGAGCCGCCCATGAGCAACGAATTCAACCCCAACGACCCCTTCTCCCTATTCCGCCAGTTCTGGCAAACCGCCACGCCGCCGGGCATGCAGCCCTTTCTGCCGCCGATGAGCGAGGAGGAGATCGAGCGCAAGCTGGCGGAATTGCGCGTGGTGGAAAGCTGGCTGACCATGAATATGGGCATGCTGAGCATGCAGATCAAAGCCCTGGAAATGCAGAAGTCCGCGCTGCACTCAATGCGGCCTAAAGACCCGCCGCACAATTGAAACCGCCCCCGCCCCGATGCGGCCGCGCTCAAGTTTGCTTGGCGCGCAAACAACGCTACACTCTACCGTCCGGCCGCGGATCTTCCTGGCAGAAGCCCGCGGTCGCCATGTCTCAAGGTGATGAACGGGACGGCTCGCCCTCCCCTTTCCCATAACAATTAACGACCACTTTTCCGCGGACTCCATGCGTTTCTCCACTCCTTACGCCGCGCAGCCCGCAGATTCCGGCCTGCCTTCCATCCCCGTCTGGCTGTTCTTGCTCATCGCCGTCGCCTGGCTGCTGCCCGGCCTGGTGGGTCATGAGCCCTGGAAGCCGGACGAAGCCTACACCTTCGGCCTGATCCGCCATATCGCTCAGACCGGCGACTGGATCGTGCCGACGCTGGCCGGCGAGCCCTTCATGGAAAAGCCGCCGCTGTTCTTCATCAGCGCCGCCTTCACCATGCAATTGTTCAGCGGCTGGCTCAGCGCGCCGGACGCCGCGCGGCTGGCCGCCGGCGGCTGGATGGCGCTGGCCCTGGCCGGCACCGCCGTCTCCGCCGGCGCCTTGTACGGCCGCCGCGCCGCCGCCTGGGGCGCCTTACTGCTGCTGGGCTGCCTGGGCCTGCCGATGCGCGCCCATCAAATGATCACGGACACCGCCCTGCTGGCCGGCGTGGCCTGGGGTCTGGCCGGACTGGTGCTGCTGCGCCGGCGCGCCTTGCTCGGCGGCGCGCTGCTGGGCCTGGGCGGCGGCGTCGCCTTCCTGAGCAAGGGCCTGCTCGGCCCCGGCTGCCTGGGCCTGACCGCCTTGTTGCTGCCGCTGCACCCGGATTACCGCAACCGCCGTTACGCCGGCGGCCTGCTGCTGGCCGCGCTGATCGGCCTGCCGCTGGCCGCGCTGTGGGGCTTGAGCCTGTACTTGCGCGAGCCGGCCTTGTTCCAGCTGTGGTTCAAAGTGAACAACTTCGGCCGCTTCGACGGCAGCGCCCATCTGGGCCCCAAGGCGCCGCGCCTGTTCTACGGCCGCACCCTGCCCTGGTACGGCATCCCGGTCTTGCCGCTGGCCTTGTGGGGGCTGTGGCGCGGCCGCCGACAATGGACCCGCGCCTGGCCGGCGGCGCCGGCGCTGCTCTGGCTGGTGACGCTGACCGTCTTGTCGCTGGCGGGCGACGCCCGCGAACTCTATGCGATGCCCTTGCTGCTGCCGCTGGCGCTGCTGGCCATCGCCGGTTTGCGCGCCGGCGAATCCCATCGCGGCTGGCGCGCGCTGTCCGGCTTCAGCCTGTTTCTCTGCCTGGCGCTTGGCGCCTTCGTGCTCGCCGTCGCCTGGGTGCTTTCCACCGGCGAACCGGCGCAATGGTCCCGTCACCTGCTGCACCGCAAGTTCACTGATTGGCACCCGCAGTGGCATCCATGGACCTGGCTGGCCTTCGGCCTGATCGCCGGCGGCGCGGCCTGGCTATGGCGACGCTTCCCGGCCGATACCGCGCCCGGCTTCGCCTGGCGCTGGAGCCTGACCATCGTGCTGTTGTGGGGCGGCCTGGCCACGCTATGGCTGCCGGCGCTGGATCACGGCATGCGCTACCGCGAAACCTTCGCCCCGCTGCGCCCTGTCCTGGCCGACATCGGCCGGCAAGGCGAATGCGTCGCCAGCGTCGGCCTGGGCGAACCCCAACGCGCGCTGCTGGACTACTACGCCGATTACCGCACGCTGCGGCTGGAAAGCACGTCGCAAGCCAAAGACTGCCGCTGGTTGCTGGTCCAGTCTCTTCACGACCAGCTGCCGGCCTTTCTCCGCGGTCTGACGCCGATGGCGAGCTTCCAGCGTCCGGGCGACCCGAAGGAACGCTTCCGCCTGTATCGGCTGGAACAACCTCTGGGCCAGCTGTTGGATACGGGAAAATAATTACAATGTATTTAATTTCAGACGAAATCGTCACAATTCGTCACAATTTGCCCCATATTCATTAACAATCACAGCGCCGCGATAACGTAGCCTTAACCCTTTTTTTCTTGAGGTTATGGTATGTCGGCGCTGAACGCGGTGGATTTATTCTGGTCTCTGGCCAGCGGGCGCTTCTCCCGCAAGGACGGATTCGACGAAGGGAAGAATCGCTGCAAATTCGCGCTGCGCGGACTGCTGACCCTGCCCTGGACGCTGCGCTGGCTGGACAGCTGGGGCCAACCCGCGCTGCGCCGCCATCTGCAGGCCAATCCGCGGCTGGCCTGCAAGCTGCACCGCCCCTATCTGTACCGTGCTCTTGGCCCAAGCGGTAAGCTGGCGGCTCTGCGCGAACACTATCAGACGCTGGCGACGCGGGTGTCTCCCGCCGCCTACCGCAGCCTGCTCAGCGACGCCGGTCTGCCGCTGGCCACGCTGCTCGGCAAAAACGAGGCCGCGATCACGGCGGTGCTGACGCACCGCCACAGCTTCGACAAAGAAGGCGAGCTGTCCTTGCAGATCTGCTCGGAGGAAGGGATCGCCATCGCCACGCTGACCTTCACCATCACCCGCCATCAAGGTGAAACCGCCATCATCATCGGCGGCCTGCAAGGCCCGCGCAAACCCCATGGCGCGGAAGCCGTGCACCAGCTCACCAAGCAAAGCCACGGCCTGTTTCCCAAGCGTTTGGCGGTTGAGGCCTTGGTCGCGCTGGCCCAGGAAATAGGCGCTAACCAGGTGCTGGCCGTCAGCAAATGGCAGCATATCTACAGCTCCTGGCGCTATCGCCGCCAGTTCTTCGCCGATTACGACAGCTTCTGGGACACCTTCGACGCCCAGCCCACCGCTTGCAAGCGCTTCTTCAGCCTGCCGCTGCAACTGCCGCGCAAGCCCCTGAGCGAGATCGCCAGCAAGAAACGCGCGGAATATCAGCGCCGCTACGCCTTGCTGGACGAACTGGCCAGCCAGAGCCGCAGCGCCGTCACGCGCCGGGCCGCCGCAAACTGAAAGCAGTCTTCGCGCGGCTGAACTCGTCGCCGCCCAGCTTGCCCACCAAGTCCAGGGCCTTGCTCGCCACGCGGCCGTCCCGCCACGCCTCGTCCGCCACATGCACGTGGCGCACCTCGCCCAATACCAGATTGCCGGCGCCCGCGCCTTCGCCCAGCACCAGGCACTGGCTCAGCACGCATTCGAAACGCAGCGGCGCCTGTTCCACGCCCGGCGCCCTCACCTGCCGGCTGCGCACCTTGCTCACGCCGGCCAGATCAAACTCGTCCACCTCCGGCGCATAAGGGCCGCAGCTGAGGTTCATCGCCTCCGCCAAGCGCTCCGGCACCACATTAACGACGAACTCGCCGGTGGCGCGGATATTGGCCAGGGTATCCTTCTCGCCGCCGCTGGCCGGCGTCAGAATGCTCAGCGCCAGCACCGGCGGCTTCACGCTGGCCACGGTGAAGAAGGAAAACGGCGCCAGATTGGCCACGCCCCGCAAGTCCTGAGTGCTGACCCAGGCGATGGGCCGGGGCTGCACGCTGCCCACCAGCAAAGGGTAGACCGCCTCCGGCGGCAAGCTCTTGATGTCGCAGTCCATGGGGATTCCTCCTAGATGCCATCATTCTAATGCTGCATAGCAACAAAATACCAGCGCCGCCAATTGCGCCCGACGATGGTGTCGCAACCGCTCGGCAGGTAAAATGACGCGATGAACTCACCTCGTTTTATCCATCTGCGCCTCCATTCGGAGTTCTCCATCACCGACGGCATCGTACGCCTGGATGACGCCATCAAGCGCGCCATCAAGGACAATATGCCCGCGGTGGGCATGTCCGATCTGATGAACATCTTCGGCATGGTCAAGTTCTACAAGGGCTGCCGGGACAAAGGCGTCAAGCCCATCGTGTCCTGCGATGTCTGGCTGGAAAACGAGGATGACCGCGACAAACCCTATCGCCTGATGCTGACGGTGAAGAACCGCCAGGGCTACGGGCGCTTGTGCGAACTGCTGGCCGACGCCTACACCCACAATCAGTACCGCGGTCGCGCCGAACTCAAGCGCGCCTGGCTGGAAAACGGCGACAACAGCGGCCTGATCTGCCTGTCCGGCGCCCACATGGGCGACGTGGGCCAGGCCCTGCTGATGGGCCAGCGCGACGAGGCGCGCCGCCGCGCCGAATATTGGGAGAGCTGTTTTCCGGACAGCTTCTACCTGGAGTTGCAGCGTCTGAACAACCCGCAGGTGGAGCACGCGCTGCAAGCCTCGCTGTGGCTGGCCGGCGAGACCGGCCTGCCGGTGGTGGCCACCCACCCCATCCAGTTCATGGACCCGGACGACTTCAAGGCCCACGAGGCCCGCGTCTGCATCGCCGAGGGCTTCACCCTGGGCGACAAGCGCCGGCCGCGCAGCTTCGAGGAAAACCAATACTTCCTGTCCACCGAGCAGATGCTAGAGCGCTTCGCCGACATCCCCGAAGCGCTGGAAAACTCGGTGGAAATCGCCCGCCGCTGCAATATCAGCGTGCAACTGGGCAAGAACTACCTGCCGCAATTCCCGACGCCGGACGGCATGACGCTGGACGACTACCTGGTGCATCTATCCCAGGAAGGACTGGAAGAACGGCTGGCCAAGCTCTATCCCGATCCGGAAACGCGCGCCCAAGAGCGGCCGCGCTACGACGAGCGCTTGAAGATCGAGTGCGACACCATCATCCAGATGGGCTTCCCCGGCTACTTCCTGATCGTGGCGGACTTCATCAACTGGGCCAAGAACAACGGCTGCCCGGTGGGTCCCGGCCGCGGCTCCGGCGCCGGCTCGCTGGTGGCCTACAGCATCGGCATCACCGACATCGACCCGCTGGCCTACGCGCTGCTGTTCGAACGCTTCCTCAACCCCGAGCGGGTCTCCATGCCCGACTTCGACATCGACTTCTGCCAGGATAACCGCTACCGCGTGATCGAATACGTGCGCCAGAAATACGGCGCCGAAGCGGTGTCGCAGATCGCCACCTTCGGCACCATGGCGGCCAAGGCCGTGGTGCGCGACGTCGGCCGGGTGCTGGACTTGCCGTATATGTTCTGCGACGGCATCTCCAAACTGATTCCCGCCGCGCCCGGCAAGCAATACTCGCTGGACGACGCTGTGGAAATGGAGCCGGTGCTGCGCGAGCGGCTGGAAAACGAGGAGGAACTGCGCGAGCTGTGGGAGTTGGCCAAGAAGCTGGAAGGCCTGACCCGCAACATCGGCATGCACGCCGGCGGCGTCTTGATCGCGCCGGGCAAGATCACCGACTTCTGCCCGATGTACCAGGCCAGCGGCGACGGCTCGGTGCCGGTGTCCATGCTGGACAAGGACGATGTGGAAAAAGTGGGCCTGGTGAAGTTCGACTTCCTCGGCCTGCGCAACCTGACGATTATCGAACTGGCCGTCGGCTACATCAAGGACCTGGACCCCAGCTTCGACACCGACCTCAATCTGCTCGAGTTCACCGACGCCGCCGCCTACAAAGTGCTGCAGCAGGCCAATACCACCGCCGTCTTCCAGCTTGAATCGGACGGCATGAAGCGGCTGCTGGAAAAACTGAAGCCCGACCGTTTCGAAGACATCATCGCTGTGCTGGCCCTGTACCGTCCGGGCCCGCTCGGCTCCGGCATGGTGGACGACTTCATCCTGCGCAAGGCCGGCAAGCAAGAGGTCGACTACTACCACCCGGACCTGCAGGCCTGCCTGGACCCGACCTACGGCGTGATCGTCTACCAGGAACAGGTGATGCAGATCTCGCAGATCATCGGCGGTTACACCCTGGGCGGCGCCGACATGCTGCGCCGGGCGATGGGCAAGAAAAAACCGGAGGAAATGGCCGAGCACCGCGGCAAAATCGCCCAGGGTGCGGCCACCAAGGGCTACGACCCCAAGCTCGCCGAAATGCTGTTCGACCTGATGGCCAAGTTCGCCGAGTACGGCTTCAACAAGTCGCACACCGCCGCCTACGCCGTGGTCTCCTATCAGACCGCCTGGCTCAAGGCCCACCACACCGCGGCCTTCATGGCGGCCACCATGTCCTCGGAATTGGACAACACCGACCAGCTCAAGGTGTTCTACGACGACAGCGTGGACGGCAAAAACGGCCTGATCTTCCTGCCGCCCGACGTCAACCAGAGCTACTACCGCTTCGTGCCGGTGGACCGCAAGCACATCCGCTACGCGCTGGGCGCGATCAAGGGCACCGGCGAAGCCGCCGTCGACCACATCGTCGCGATCCGCGCCGCGTCCGGGCCGTTCAAGGACTTGTTCGACTTCTGCAGCCGCACCGACAAGAAGATCGTCAACAAGCGCGTGATCGAAGCGCTGATCCGCGCCGGCGCCTTCGACAGCATAGAGCCCAACCGGGCCAAGCTGTTCGGCAACGTCGGGCTGGCGATGGACGCCGCCGAACAGGAGCACGCCAACGCCAATCAGGGCGGCTTGTTCGACATGTTCGGCGACGACGTCGCCCCCAGCGTGGAAATGGTCGAGATCAAGCCGTGGAGCGACGCGGTCAAGCTGGCGGAAGAAAAGCTGGCCATCGGCTTCTACCTGTCCGGCCACCCTTTCGCCGCCTACGCCAAGGAAATTCGCGGCTTCATCAAGACCCCGCTGTCCCGGCTCAGCCCGCGCAAGGAGCCCCAGTTGCTGGCCGGCTTCGTCACCGGCATCCGCGTCAAAGTGGGCAACCGCGGCAAAATGGCCTTCGTGCAGCTGGACGACGGCAGCACCAAATTGGAAGTCAGCCTGTTCGCGGAAAGCTTCGAAGCCAACCGCAGCCGCTTGAAAGACGACGTGGTCCTGGTGATAGAAGGCAAGGTCAGCGAGGACAACTTCTCCGGCGGCCTGCGCATCATCGCAGACAAAGTCTATGAGCTGGGCGAGGCGCGCAGCCGCTACGCGCGCAGCCTGTCGCTGAAACTGGCCGGCAAGGTGGACGTCAGCAAACTCAAGGCCCAGCTGCACCCGTTCCGCAGCGAAGACGCCGGCTGCCCGGTGCGCATCCATTACAACAACGGCGCGGCCAGCGGCGACCTGATGCTGCCCCCGCCCTGGGGCGTCCGGCTGGACGACGGGCTGTTGCTGGCGCTGCAGGACTGGCTGGGCAACGACAAGGTCAAAGTGATGTGGTGAGCCGCCGCGCTCCCGCCAAGCCGCGCGCAGCGCGGCTTTTTTCTTGCCCCGCGCTTTGCAAGCGCCGGGCATTGCAGTAGGCTTGCCCGCTCAAACGCACCACAGAAGAGGATGTTTTCAGATGACGGCACGCCCGGCGCAACTCCAAGACGTCGCCCCGGTCTTCCAGATCGAGCAAGCGGTATTCGGCCACCACGTCTACCCGGACTTTTTCTTCCGCCAGGCCCACGACCTGTGGCCGGACCTGTTCTTCGTCGCGCCGGGCGCGCAAGACGGGGCACTGGGCGGCTACATCATCGGCGCGCCGGGCAGCGGGCAAGGCGAATTCTGGATCATGTCGCTGGCGGTCCACGAGCATTGCCGCGGACAAGGCGTAGGCAAGCAACTGCTGCAGGCCTTGCTGCAGGCGCTGCGGGCGCGCCAGGCCAGCCACGCGAAACTGACGGTCCACCCCGACAACCCCGCGGTCAGGCTGTACCAGCAGCTTGGCTTTGTCGTCGTCGAACATCAACCTCATTACTTCGGCGACAACGATCCGCGCCTGGTCATGCGCGCGGATTTCTAGCCGTCCAGACGCAACAAAGCCTCCCTTGGGGAGGCTTCCGTGTCGCCGTTCAACAGCACAATGCATAAAGCCCAGCTCGATTGAGCTGGGCTTTGCAATGGGGCGTCTGG
>NZ_JAMZGH010000063.1:0-20715 GCF_024158805.1 Chromobacterium sp. S0633
CGCCAAACAACAGGTGGACACCCAGGCGGCGCTGGTGCGCCAGTATCAGGGCACGGTCAAGCTGGACCAGGGCGCGGCGGATTGGGTCACGGCGGGGCTCCAGAAAAACGGCCTTGGAGCGGCGAGGGCCGCTCCGGATCATTCGAAGGCGACCGCCGGCGCGGATGGGGCGAGGGATGGCGCCGCAGCAGGCTGAGGGTCGATGCTTACGGCATTATGCGCTCCGTGTTTGAACCGGGCTTTGCTTGCGCCGGCGATTGTATGTCGAATTGTTGCAAGACTTGACGGAATGTAAGGTGAGGCCGGGCGGCGGCGAAATGCCAGGCCAGTTGCTGCGCGCGCTGGCGGTAGGACGGCGTGGCCAGCATGCGCCGCAGCAGCGGCGGCAGCTGGCCGGTTTCGATGTGGCGGCGGCGCAGCGTGGCGCCAGCGCCGTAGGCTTCGATATGCCGCATCGCCAGCAGCTGATCCATATTGGACGGGATGCCGATCACCGGCCGGCCCTGTTCCAGCGCCTGGTAGCTGGTGGGGCTGCCGCCGTTGCAAATGACCAGGTCCGCGCGGGCGGCGGCGGCCTCGCCGGGCAGGAAGTCGGCGCTGAACAGGCCGGAGCGTTGCGGCAGCCGCTGGCGGCGGCCGGTGCTGGCGATCACTTGCAGTCCTTCGCCCAGGAGCTGCTCAATCAGCGTGGGCAGCAAGGCCAGATTGCCGGAAGAGCCCAGCGACAGGTAAACGGTGGGACGGTCTTGCAATTGCGGCCACCAGTCCGGCAGCGCGCCGCCGGGCGACCAAGTGACCGGGCCCAGATAGCGGTGGTGGGCGGGCAGCGGATCCAGCGGCACCAGTTCCGGGGAATCGTAGTAGAGCACTTGATCGCCGTGGCTCCAGGCCTCGAAGCAGTTGGCGAAGGGCGCCAGGCCGTAATGGGCGCGGGCGCGGTTGAGTGAGCGGGCCAGCAGCCGGGTGGCCAGCGGGGTGATCCAGCGCATCAGCGCGGGCATGACGGGCAGGCGGTGCAGATTGATCTTGGCCAGTTCCGGCACCGGCAGCGGCTGCGGCCGGCGGTAGGGGCTCCAGTAGGCGTTGATCAGATTGATCAAGGGCTTGCCGGAGAGCGCGGCGCTGATGCCCAGCGAGTGGCGGAAGTCGCCGACGATGATGTCCGGGTCCAGGCGTTCGATCAGGCGCAATTCTTCTTCGACGTAGGCGATGATTTCCTCACGCCGGTACAGCGGCTTGCCGTTGTCCACGGCGTCAAGGAAGTCTTCGCAGCGCTTGGTGATCAGCGGGTGGTAATGGATGTCCTGGCGTTGGTAAATATGATCGAAGCGCGGTGCGGCGGCCAGGTGGATGTCGTAGTCCGCTGCGGGCAGCGCGGCGGCCAGGGTGTAGGGGCGGGCGACATGGGCCAGGGTGACGGCCTCGCCGACGAAGAGGATTTTCTGCTTGCGTGGGTTCATGGCGGTTTTCGGGGGATGGGGGGCGATGCCGCCCGGCGGGGCCGGACGGCGCGGGGCGGGCCTTAGAACGTGTTTACGATCTCGCGAGCTAAGGCGAGACAAGGCGAAAACCGCTGAGAAAGCGGAATGTACGCGTGGTACATGAGCATTTCGAATGCCTTTTTCAACGCTGTATCGCCGACGCGCAGCAGATCGTAAACAGGTGCTTAGCCTTTGTGGACCTGGACACGCCACAGCTCGCGTCCGCGCGAGGCGCGGGTCATCGCGCGGCGGCCGTGCAGGCTGTTGTAGTTGTCTATCAGCGCCAGGTCGCCGTCGTGCCAGTCGTGCTCGATCAGGTTTTCCGGCGCATAGGCCCGTTCCAGCAGTTCCTGCACCAGGTTGGGATAGTCGTCGGCGCGCTCTTCCACGTCGACGAAGAACTTCTGCAGTTCGGAGTTGCTGTTTTCCTGGAAGCGCAGCACGGATTCGCCGGTGTCCGGGTGGGCTTCCACCAGCGGGTAGACGCGGGCGTCGCCGCCGAAATAGGTGAACTTGGTGTGGTAGCGGATTTCCAGCCGCTCCCATTCGGCCAGGGTGGCCACCGGCACCTGGCGCAGGATGTTGCGCGCGTCCACCAGGGTGGTCTGGCCTTCGCCGTGCTGCGGCGCGGTCTTGCAATACAGTGCGAACAGGCTGGCGCTGAAGCGCGGATTCTTGCGCACGAACGCATTGTCGGCCGGCAGCATGCTCAAGTCCCAGTGCAGCGGCAGCTCCTCGAAGGAGTGGACGAAGCCGTCGGCGTCTTCCTCCGGCTTGACCTTGTGCACTGCGCCGAACTGCCAGATATACGGGGTGCCGAACTGGGCGCTGAAGTCGATCAGATTGTCCTCGTCGGCCACGGCGAAGCCGCGCAGGGCGACGAAGCCGAACATTTGGGCCAAGCGGGTCAAGGCCGGGCGCGGCAGAGACAGGCAGTTGGCGCCGGGACGGCGGTTTTCTATCAGCAGGCCGAAGCGGCCGGCCCGCATCACCGATAACTCGCAACCTTCCCATTCCGCGCCGGCCTGTTCCAGATAGAGCCAGGGCTGCCCGTCGAAGCTCACCGCCTTGGCGCGGCGCGCGTCCAGCGCCTGGCGCTTGGAGACCAGCTCGCCGTGACCGGCCAGGTTCAGCAGGTAGACGCGGTGCCAGGGCAAGGCCGCCTCGGCCTGGGCCGGAGACAGGCGGATGGGGAATTTGCCGCCGGGCGCGCCGGATTGGTGGATGGTCAGCCGGATGGCGTCCGGGAAGTGCTCGGCCAGCATCGCGTCCAGCGCGATGCCGCGCCAGGCCAGGCGCCGCGCGCGCTGCGGCCAGTCCTCGGCCTCGGCGATGCCGCGCGCCGCATTGTCTTCGCGCAGCAGGCCCAGCCATTGCGGCTGGCGTCCGGCCTGGTTTTCCGGCAGCGGCTGGGAGAAGTCCGCGGCCGCGGCGGGCAGGTAGCGGCGCAGCACGCTTTCCGCGCGATCGCGCAGGCGGTCGAAGCCGGGCTGGACGCTGGCGTAGTCATGCCAGCGCAGCACCGGGCTGGCGTAGAGCGCGCGCAGCCGGCGGTGGTAGTCGTTGGCCGTGTCGCGCGGGATGTCCAGCAGATCGTGGAAACTCAGGCCGTCGCTGAACAGTTCCAGCGCGCAACCGGCCGGGTAGACGCGGCCGACGGCGCGGCACAGCCGGTCCAGCCGTTCCAGCGCCGCGTATTCGGCGTAGTCGGGGCGGTCGGACGCGGTCTTGTCGCGGGTGTTGGGCGATTTCAGCGGAAAGCCCGGCAGCAGCAATTGCAGCGGCTGTTGCCGGCGCACGAAGCCTTCCACCTGGGCGCTCAGCGCCTGGCGGTAGGATTCGCGCTGCGGGTGGTCGGCCTCGCCCTGGAAGGCGTCGAGCAGAATGGAAACAATGGAAGCGACAATAGGTTCGTTTTGCATGGCGATACTCGAAATGAACAATGAAAGGCGGGGCTTCAGGCGGCGGTGGCGATGAAGTGGCTGGGCCGGCCGTCGACAAAGACCAGCGCGGACTGGTTCTCGTCGATGTCGCTGCGTTTTTTTAGCATCACTCCGTGCTCGTGCTTGATCGCGGCGGCGTGCCAGGGCGTCAGCCAGGCGTCGGTGCTGTCCACCAGGCGCACGCCGATTTTGGCGGAGACGCGGAATTGCGGATGAATGGACAGGCGCAGGCTGTCCGGAAACGCGCGCTCCAGCAGCCGGCTCCAGGCATTGCTGCGCTGGATCACCCGGTAGGCGTTGGCGCGCGCCATTTTCTGCAAGCTGGTCTTGCTGTGGCCGGCGAAACGCGGCATGCCTTGCGCGTCTTCGAACAGGAAACGGGTAATGCCCTGGTACATCGCGCGCATCGCCGGTTCGTCCTGGCATTGACGTTTGATCTGTTCGATGGAGTCGCTGTAAAGAATCAGCAACTCTTCGCGCTGGGAATCCAGATCGCCGATATAGCTGAAGTGGTCTTTCAGATCGTAAAAACGGAAGCTGTCGCCATGGCGTTGCCGCGCGTAGCGAATCAAGTCGTCCATATAGGCGGCGACTTCCGCATCCGGGATATACACCACGTCGGAAAAGCAATAGCCGTCCGAGCAAATGGCGACTTGAGCGCCCGGCGGGTAGATGCTCTGAATGTCCCGGCAGAGTTGGTGCAGATTATCCAGTGCGTGGCGTTCGGCCAGATCGGGCATGGCGCCCAGGGTTTTATTGCGGTTGGGCGATTTGCCGGGAAAGGCCGGCAAAATCATTTGCAGCGGCTGACGTCGGCTGACGGCGGCCTGAATCTTGGGCAGGTGAGGGGCCATTTCCGCGGCAAGGTCCTCCGGCGCGGCAAGGTCTTCCGGGTGGACGCGGCGCAGCTTGAAAACCCGTTCCAGTATTTGCCGGGCGAGATCCGAGGCGGAAACTCCAAAAGGGTGAAAAACAGGGTCGACAATGGCGTTCATGGTTTATCTCAAATGGTTGTGGAATCAAAAGCGATTGAATTGCGACTGGCCCGCGTTCATGCGCGGGCGTTTCACTTATCGTTATGTGATAACCAAAATAAAAATGATGGAAAGAACAGGTTTAGCTTCAGTTAGCGCGGCCATTCTATGGCAGATGTCGGGAGCGGGCGAACAAATTAGCCGCTATAGGGTTATGAGCAATCGTTATATTGATATGGCGAAGGGATTGGATGAATAAAGGCGGATGGAAATTTTATTTGTTTTAGGTGGGTTTTTATTCAATGGGGCGGTGTGAAAATTGTAAATGCGATTGTGACGGTTTGTGATGTCTTATTTGTTTTAATTTGGATTAAATTTAAATTTGTCTTTATATGACAAGATCTTATTTGTCATTTTTGCAAATGAGATTCATTCCTATTTGTAAACGACGGGAGACCGTCGGAGACTGTGAGTTTTCCCATGCAACCACGTTGCGGCGCTGCGGTCGCGGCGCCTGTCCTGCGGCGCGCCGGCGCGGGCGGGGCGGGTGAAAACTGTATGATTCACGCGACAGATGCGGCGCGAGATGACGATGAAGCGCGGCGAACACACCCCGGATGCTGCGTTGCGCCGACTTGTCGTACTCAAGATCCGCCGCGTTTCAGAGCGCCGCGCCGCGGATGGGCAAAGCTGCGTCTTCCGCCGCAGGCCCGGCCCGTGCCGGCCGGCGGGGCTTTGGGCCGGCTTTCGGCTGCAATCCAAGCGGGTGCGGTATTCCTTTGCGAACATGACATTTTCGTTTTTTAAGCTTCAAAGCCATGTTTGACTAGTCAACAGTCGTGGTTGCTGTCATTCTTTTGCGTTTCGATTACGACTGCCTGTCGTAGCGACAGCAGGCCGCCGGCTGGCCGCAGCGAGCCGAAAGCAATGTCGCCGAGCAGGCGCACTTGAGACAAAGAGATGGAAAAAAAGCAAGAAAGCCAAGAGCTTAGGCGCACCTTGCAGGCGCGCCACCTGTCGATGATCGCCATCGGCGGCTCCATTGGCACCGGCCTGTTCCTGGCCTCCGGCGCCACCGTGGCGTCGGCCGGCGCCGGCGGGGCCTTGATCGCCTACGCCCTGATCGGCCTGATGGTTTACTTCCTGATGACCAGCCTGGGCGAAATGGCCGCCTTCATGCCGGAATCCGGCTCTTTCCAGGTATACGGTTCGCGCTTCGTCGATCCGGCCTTCGGCTTCGCCCAAGGGTGGAACTACTGGTACAACTGGGCCATCACCGTGGCGGTGGAGCTGGCCGCGGCCGCCATCATCATGCATTACTGGTATCCGGCGGTGCCCGGCATCGTCTGGAGCGCCGGCTTCCTGTTGATCATCTTCGTGCTCAACTATTTCTCGGTGAAGGGCTTCGGCGAGGCCGAGTTCTGGTGCTCGATGCTCAAGGTGGCCACCATCATCGCCTTCATCGTCATCGGCTTTTTGATGATCTTCGGCATCATGACCGACCCCAATCCGCAGCGCATCGCGCCGGGTTTGTCGGTGATGCAGCAGGGGCAGGGGCCGTTTGTCGGCGGCCTGGCCGCCTTTGTCGGCGTGGCCATGATTGTGGGCTTCTCCTTCCAGGGCACCGAGCTGATCGGCGTCGCCGCCGGCGAATCCGCCAATCCGGGCAAGACCATCCCGCGCGCGGTGCGGCAGATCTTCTGGCGCATCCTGATGTTCTACATGCTGTCCATCCTGATCATCGGCCTGATCCTGCCGTACAACGATCCGCTGTTGCTGAAGAACGATATGAAGGACGTCGGCGCCAGCCCGTTCACCCTGGTGTTCAACCGCGCCGGCTTCGCCATGGCCGCCAGCCTGATGAACGCGGTGATCCTGTCCGCCATCCTGTCCGCCGGCAATTCCGGCATGTACGCGTCCACCCGCATGCTGTACACCATGGCGCGCAACAAGATGGCGCCCAAGCGCTTTGCCGAGCTGTCCAGCAACGGCGTGCCGCGCAATGCCTTGTACGCCACCAGCGTGATCGCCGCGCTGTGCTTCCTGACCTCCTTGTTTGAAACCAACGCGGTCTATCTGTGGCTGCTGAATTCTTCCGGCATGACCGGCTTCATCGCCTGGCTGGGCGTGGCCATCAGCCACTACCGTTTCCGCCGCGGCTACGTCAAGCAGGGCCACGATCTGGCGGACTTGCCCTACCAGGCCAAGTGGTTCCCGCTGGGGCCGCTGTTCGCCTTCGCGCTGTGTCTGCTGATCATGCTGGGCCAGAACTACGAGGCCTTCATCGGCGGCCATATCGACTGGAGCGCGGTGATCGCCACCTATCTGGGCATCCCGCTGTTCCTGGCGCTGTGGCTGGGCTACAAGTACAAGCACAAAACCCGGATGGTGGCGCTGGAAGAGATTGATTTCAGCGAGGCGCTGGTCAAGGCTCGCGCCTTGCGCCAAGAGAATAAGGACGGCAAGCTGGCCGCCGCCACGCGCTGATCCTCTGTGAATTCTGCCAGCCTTAGCGCGGCAGTTCGCCAACAGCCCGGCCATGCCGGGCTGTTTTGCGTAAGGGCTTGATTGTTTTGGATTCGGCGCCGGCCCATGCCGGCGCCGCGGACGCGCGCGGCGCGCCGGAACCGGGGCGGGGCGTCGCAGTCCGAGCGAGAGCCGGCTTGCAATACTGATGAATTGTGTAATATGGCGGCTGGCGCGGCGCCGCCCGCCGACGTTCCCGATCTGAATTCGATGGCTTCGGAGTCATTCATGCAGTTGCTGACAATATTCATAACAAAGTTTCTGTTTGTGATGGCCGCCTTGCTGCCGATCATGAACCCTCCGGGCCTGGTGCCCATCTTCATCTCGATGACGGCGCGCAATACGCCGCAGCAGCGCCGCTACCTGGCGCGCCGCATCGCCATGTATTGCGCCTTGCTGCTGCTGGGCAGCATGTTCACCGGCGGCTATGTGCTGTCCTTCTTCGGCGTGTCCTTGCCGGTGGTGCAATTGTCCGGCGGCCTGCTGATCACCTTCGCCGCCTGGCGCATGCTCAACGACGCGCCGCCGGAAAGCAGCCCCACCTCCACCGATCAGCCCATCCAGGCGGAAAACCAGGACGCCTTGAAGCAACGCGCCTTCTATCCGCTGACCTTCCCGCTGACGGTGGGGCCGGGCTCCATCTCGGTGGCCATCACCATGGGCGCCTCCTTGACCGATACCGGCAAGGGCATCGTCAAATACGCGATCTCGCCGCTGGCCGGCAGTTTCGCGGTGCTGGTGTGCAGCTTGCTGGTCTATCTGTGCTACCGCCACGCCGACAAGCTGCTGCGCTATCTGGGCCAGACCGGCTCGGTGGTGTTCCTGCGTTTGTCCGCCTTCATCCTGCTATGCCTGGGCGTGCAGATCATGTGGGACGGCTTCGGCGCCCTGATCACCCAGCTGGCGCAGGATGTGTTGCCGCATAAGTGAGCGGGGCGATTGGACATCTTTTGATGTGAGGCAAATGCCGCATCGGCCAAATTGAGCATACTGCGATTATGACAAATGTCTTAAGAACAGGAGTTTGCCATGGCCACCAGCGCTTTCTTCATCCCCTGCGTCAATCTGATGGGCGCGGGCTGTCTGCAACAAGCCGTTGAAACCATGCGCGGCTACGGTTACCGCAAGGTCTTGATGGTGACCGACGCCGGCTTGGTGAAAACCGGTCTGGCCGGCCGAGTGACCGAGCTGCTGGGCGGCGTCGGCATCGCCACCGTGCTGTTCGACGGCGTGCATCCCAATCCCACCACCGCCAACGTAGGCGCCGGCCTCGCGCTGTTGCGCGAGCACGGCTGCGACGCCGTGGTGTCCTTGGGCGGCGGCTCGCCGCACGACTGCGCCAAGGGCATCGCCCTGGTAGCAGCCAACGGCGGCAAGATCCAGGATTACGAGGGCGTGGACAAGTCCGCCAAGCCGCAACTGCCCTTGGTGGCGATCAACACCACCGCCGGCACTGCTTCGGAAATGACTCGCTTCTGCATCATCACCGACGAGAGCCGTCACATCAAAATGGCCATCGTCGACAAGCACACCACGCCGGTGCTGTCGGTCAACGATCCGGAAACCATGGCCGGCATGCCGGCCGGGCTGACCGCCGCCACCGGCATGGACGCGCTGACCCACGCGGTGGAAGCCTATGTGTCCACCATCGCCACGCCCATTACCGACGCCTGCGCCTTGAAGGCGGTGACGCTGATCGCCGGCCATCTGCGCCGCGCGGTGCGCAACGGCATGGATATGGAGGCGCGCGAGCAGATGGCTTACGCGCAATTCCTGGCCGGCATGGCCTTCAACAACGCGTCGTTGGGCTATGTGCATGCGATGGCGCACCAGCTGGGCGGGTTTTACGATCTGCCGCACGGCGTGTGCAACGCGGTGCTGCTGCCGCATGTGCAGGCTTACAACGCCAAGGCGGCGGGCCAGCGGCTGGCCGATGTCGGCGCGGCGCTGGGCGTGGAAGCCAGCGCCGAGGCGGCGATCGCCGCCATACGCCAATTGGCGGCCGATGTAGGCATTCCGGCGGGATTGACGCAACTGGGGGTCAAGGAAGAGGATATTCCTGAACTGGCCGCCAACGCCTTGAAGGACGCTTGCGGTCTGACCAATCCGATCCAGGCCAGCCACGAGGAAATCTGCGCGATCTTCAAGGCCGCGCTGTAGCGGTAAAGGGCCGCGGCGATTCGCCGCGGCCTTCACGATCTGCTGCGCTGCGGCGATACGACGCTAACAACCCGCTCAAAATGCTTATGTGCCACGAGTACATTCCGCTTTTGCGCTCGTTTTCGCCTTGTCTCGCTCAAGCTCGCAAGATTTTGAACACAGCTTCCCATGGCGGCCCAGCCGCCTTTTTTTGACCATTAAATATCGTAATACGATATTTCTGACGACGCCGCACCGCCTCCGCCGCCAGATGAAATAAGGAGTGACGCAATGGACGCAACCATTCGCCTATTGCCGGTGAGCGAATACCGGCCGGGGCTTGATAACGCTTTTCTGATCGAGGAGACCTGGCCGAAGGGCTTGCCGCGGCAGGCGCTGGACGCCGCCCACTGGCTCAAAAGCGTGGCGCCCGCGCCCGGCTTGCTGAAATGGCTGCGCCAGGACGACCGTCATTGGCCCACCTTCTGCGAGGTGTATTGGGCCGACCTGGCGGCGAACCCGCAGCGCTGGTGGCCCTTGTGGAAGGCCAGCCGCCGCGGCGGCCTGGTGTTGCTGCACGCGGGCGGCGGCGACAAGCAGCCGGCGCAGGCCTTGGCGCAATTCCTGGGCGACAAGCTGGACGAGATAGCGCGCATCGAGGCCGGAGAGCTGGCGTCGCCGGTGTGCTACCGCGCCTTGCTGGATCATTGACCGCATGCCCGAGCCATCCAGCTTCTCCAAACAGGATTTCGAACGTCTGGCGGACTTCCGCTATCGTTTGCGCCGCTTCCAGCGTTTCAGCGAGGAGGCGGCCCAGCGCCACGGCATCACCATGCTGCAATACCTGCTATTGCTGCAGATCAAGGGCTTTCCCGGCCGCGACTGGGCCACGGTGGCCGAACTGGCCGAGCGGCTGCAGTCGCACCACCACAGCGTGGTGGGCCTGATCAGCCGCTGCGAGCAACAGCGGCTGGTGGCGCGCAGCCCGGGGCGGGACGACCGCCGCTGCGTGGAAGTGCGGCTGCTGCCCAAGGGCGAGGCGCTGGCGGAATGTCTGGCGCGAGAGCATCGCGAGGAGTTGCAGGCCCTGCGGCGGCTGGGCGATGTGCTGTCGCTGGATCATCTCTTGCAGCCCGAGGATTGACGCCGGCGCGGTAGCTTTTGCCATGGCGCTCTGGCATGATTTTGACATTGTTTTGGCGAGCGGAGATATCCCGTGAACATACTGTTGGTGGAGGACGATCTGGCATTGGGCGAGGCGCTGGGGCAGGCTTTGCGCCAGGCCGGCTTTCGCACCGTCTGGGTGAGGCGCTTGAAGGAGGCGCGGACCTTTCTGGCCGAGGAGCCGCAGGACGCGCTGCTGCTGGACCTGGGCTTGCCGGACGGCGAGGGCCTGCATTTGCTGCAGGAGCTGCGTGGCAACGGATCGACGCTGCCGGTCATCATCCTGACCGCGCGCGACGCGCTGGAGAGCCGGCTGGCCGGCCTGCACAACGGCGCCGACGATTACCTGGTCAAGCCCTTCGCGATTCCCGAGCTGCTGGCCCGGCTGCAGGCGGTGACCCGGCGCAGCAGCGGCTTCGTGTCGGCCAATTGGCAGATCGGCGATTTGTGCATCAACGCCGAAACCCGAGAGCTGTCGATGGGCGGCGCAGCGGTGGCCTTGTCGCCGTCCGAGTTCGCGCTGGTGTTCGAACTGGTGCGCAAGGCCGGCAAGGTGGTCAGCCGCGAACACCTGGTCGAGCATCTGTGCTGCGAGTCCGACAACGCGCTGGAAGTGCATGTCCATAATCTGCGGCGCAAGCTGGGTTCGGACTGGATCCGCACCATACGCGGCGTCGGCTATCTGCTGCCCAAGCCGGCATGATCATCCCCTCGCTGGCGCGGCGCTCGCTCTACCGGCGGCTGCTATGGACCAGTCTGAGCACCCTATTGGCGGTGTGGCTGGTCCTGTTCGCCTGGTTTTATTGGGAAGTGACCCGGGTCGGTTCCGGCTATCTGGACGGCGATTTGCGCGGGCTGGCGCGCACCCTGGCCACCGTCTACAGCGCCGACATCAAGGAAAGCGAGCGGGCCCGCGTCGTCGATCAGTTGATCGGCCAGTTCGGCCACGGCTATAGCGAAAGGCCGCCGGTCAAGGACGAGCTGGCCTACCGCATCGTCGACAAGCGCCAGCGCCTGCTGGCGGTGTCCAGCGCCTGGCCGGAGCTGGAGCAGCCGCCCAGCGGCGGCGCGCCGGCCAACCAGGGGCGCTGGCGCATGCTGACGGCGAGCGGCGACGAGGTCCGGGTGCAGTTGGCGATCGCGCGCAGCTTCGTGCAGCGGGTGCAGGCCGAAATCCTGATCTTCTTCCTGCTGCCGCTGATCGCCGCGGTGCCCATCATCATGCTGCTGCTGCGCGTCGGTTACGGCCGCGCCCTGCAGCCCTTGGCGACGCTGGCCACCACCATCACCTCGCGCGATGTGCAATCGACGGCGCCGCTGGCCTGCGCCGACCCCGAATATCAGGAATTGCGGCCGGTGTTCAATTCCGTCAACGAGCTGTTGTCGCGGCTGGCGACCTTTCGCGAGGGCGAGCAGCGCTTCTTCGCCGACGCGGCGCACGAGCTGCGCACGCCGCTGGCGGCGATAGGCGCGCAAGTGCATCTGCTGGCGCGCGCGGAGTCCGAACAGGAGAGGGCGGCGCTGGCAGCCTTGCTGGACGCCAGCATAGGCCGCAGCGGCGAACTGGTGGGCAAACTGTTGACGCTGTCGCGGCTGGACGCGGAATCGGCGCGGGTACTGCCGGTATCCTTCGATCTGGCGGCCTTGGCGCGCGCGGCGCTGGCGCGCCAGGTGCCGCGCGCGATGGAGCGCAACATCACGCTGGCCTACGACGGCGCGCAGACGGCGGCCTGCTGCGGCGACGCCAGCGCGATGGATAGCCTATTGGACAATCTGCTGGACAACGCCATCCGTTACTGCCCGGACGGCGCTTGCATCAATGTGGAAGTCAGCGAGGGGTTTTCCAATGTGAGGCTGGCGGTGCTGGACGACGGGCCGGGCATCGAGCCGCAGTGGCGGGATCAGGTGCTGAAGCGTTTCGTGCGCCTGCCCGACAATACCGTGACCGGCAGCGGCCTGGGGCTGGCCATCGTCAAGCGGGTGGTGGAGCTGCACGGCGGCAGCCTGCTGTTGACCGACGGCCTGCACGGCAACGGCCTGGGCGTGGAAATCCGCCTGCCGCGCTGCGACGCGCGGCCGGCTTGAGGCCGCCGCGCTCCCGCATCGCTTCATCGCTTCTCAGGGCGCGCTCTTGTCCGCGCCCTCCCAGCCGCCGCCCAGCGCGGCGATCAGATTGGCCGCCGCCAGCAATTGCTGGCGGCGCGCGCCTTGCACGCCCTGTTCCGCTTGCAGCTCCGCCAGTTGCGCGCGCCATTCCGCCTGGCCGTCGCTGAGCCCCACGCCGCGCGCGTCGCGCTCGGCGCGCAAGCGGCGGCTGGCGTCCACGTATTGGCGCTGCCTGGCCTCCTGATCGGTTCTGGCGAAATGGGCGGAGGCGGCGGCGTCTTCCACCTCGTACACCGCGCGGGTGACGGCGCCGCGCCAGGCCGCGTATTGCTCGGCGGCGGCGGAGCGCGCGCGCTGTGCCTCGGCCTTGCGCTTGCCGGCGTCGAACAGCGGAATGTCCAGCTGCGGCAGCAGCGACCAGTTCAGCACCTTGCTGCCGCGCAGACCGGACCAGCTGCCGGCGCTGATGCCCAGCCCGCCGTTCAGGGTCAGCGACGGCCAGCGGGCGGCCTCGGCTTCGTCGATGCGCGCGCGCGCGGCGTCGTAGCGGGCCTGGGCCGCGCTCAGATCCGGCCTGCGCTGCAGCAGCCGGGCCGGCACGTCGCCGCCCACTTCCGGCAGCCTGAGTTCGCGCAGCGGACGCGCCGGCGGCAGCCCGCAGGCGTCCGGCATCTTGGCGGCCAGCTGGCACAGGCTGCGCTCCACCCGCTTCAGCGCGTCGCCTTGTTGAGCGACCAGACGGGCGGCTTCGCTGGCCTCGCTGTCCGGTTCCAGCAGTTGCCGGCCGCTGGCCAGGCCGACGCGGCGTTTGGCGGCGACGCCGGCCAGCAGCCGCTGGCGCAGCCGCGCGGCCTCCTGGACCAGTTCGATGTCGGCGGCCAGCTCCGCCCGGGTCAGCCACAGTTCGGCGGTTTGCCGCGCCAGGCTCAGGCCCAGCGCGTCGAGGTCGCCGCCGCTGGCCTTGAGGTCGGCGCGGCCGGCGCGCGTCGCGGCGCTGACCCGGCCGCGCAAGTCCACTTCATAGCCCAGCGCCAGCCGCGTGCTGTAGCGGGTGCTGGGATTGGCGGTGTCTTCGCTCACTTCGCCCAAATCGAATTTGGACAGTTTGCGCCGCTCCACCGATTGTTCGAAGTCCAGCTTGGGATAGCGGTCGGCGTTGAGCACGCCCAGTTCGGCGCGCGCGGCGTCCAGCCGCGCCAGGCTGGCGGCGAGATCGGTGTTGCCCTCGCGCACCGCGGCTATCCAGCGGCTGAGGCCGGGATCGCCGAAACCGTCCCAGGCCTGGGCGTCCGGGCCGGCGCCGGGCAGGGTCCGGCCGTAGCGTTCCGGCAGCGCCGGCGTCGGGCGCGAAGGCTCCAGCCCGGCGCAGCCGCCAAGCGCCAGGAGCAGCAGCAGAGCGATGGGGCGCATCATGGCTTGCCCGCCTTGTCTTGTCGGGCGATGCGCACCAGCACTCGCTGGCCGATGCGGATTTCCGGCGCGTCCACCAGCGCCAGCACGCATTCGATCACGCGCACGTCCTGTTTCTCATTGGGGTCGTCGTTGTCCGGGCGGTTGCCGAACACCTGGCCCAACCGCAGCACCTTGGCCTTGTAGACCTTGGTTTCGTCCGCTTCCAGCGTCACCTCGGCCGCCTGTCCCGCCGTCACCAAGCCCACATAGCGTTCCTCCAGGTCGGCGCGAACGATGCGCGGCCCGTTGGGGGCGAACATGAACAGCGGCGTCACGTTCAGCGTGGAGGTGCCGTCGCCGGGGCGGGCCTGGCGGCGGATGATGCGGCCGGCCAGCGGCGCGCGGACCACGTGTTGATCCACCTCCAGCTTGCTGGCCGCCACTTGCGCGTCGGCGGTGGCCACCGCCGCCTGCTGGCGGGCCAGTTCGGACGCGCTGAGCTTGACCTGATCGCGGGCGTTGTCTTTTTCCTGCTTGGACACCACCTCGTCGCCGCTCAGCGCGGACACCCGTTGCAGCTCGCGCTGGGCGATGGCGTGCTTGACCTGCAGCAGCGTCAGCGCCTGCCGCGCCTCGTCGCGCTCCTGCTCGCGCACCTTCATCGCCAGATTGGCCTCGCGGTCGTCGATGCGGGCCAGCACCGCGCCGGGTTTGACCTCGGCGCCTTCTTCCACCGACACCTCGCGAATGATGCCGGCGCGCGGCGCGGCGATATTGATCACCCCGCCTTCTATGCTGACGCGGCCCTTGGCGATGGCGGCCCACGGCGATTGCTGGACCGGCGCGGGAGGCGGCGGTTCGGAGCAGCCGGCCAGCAACAGGCTCAAGGCCAGCAGCGGGCCCAGGCGCGGCGGGGTCTTGGGAATAGGGCTGCTCATGCTACCTCCATCGGCGTGTTATGGACGCGCAGGTCTTTGACCACCTGGCCGTCTTCCAGGGTGATGACGCGGTCGGCGTGTTTGATCAGGCGGTTGTCGTGCGACACGCCCAGCACCGTGGTGCCTTGTTCCTGGGCGATCTGGTGCAAGAGGTCGATCACCACTTGGCCGTTATGGCTGTCCAGCGCGCTGGTGGGCTCGTCGGCGAACATCAGCTTGGGCCGCTTGACCAGCGCGCGGGCGATGGCGACGCGCTGCTTTTCGCCGCCGGACAATTCCATGGGCCGCAGCTTGGCGCGCGGGCCCAGGCCCACCAGTTCCAGCGCCTCCTGGGCGCGCTTCTCGGCTTCCGGCTTGCTGATCTTGGGGCCGTAGTTCAGCGGCAGCAGCACGTTTTCCAGCGCGGTCAGCGAGGCGAACAGATTGAAGCCCTGGAACACGAAACCGCAATGCTCCAGGCGGAAGCGGCTCAACTCCTCGATGGAGCGCCGGGTCAGCTCCAGCCCCAGCGCGGTGACGCGGCCGGAACTGGGCGGCAGCAGGCCGGAGAGCACGGACAGCAAGGTGCTCTTGCCGGAGCCGGACGGACCGATGATCAGGGTCAGTTCGCCGGGCAGGATGGACAGCGAGATATTGGTGAGCACGGTTTGCTCGGTCTTGCCGTTGCTGAACGAGCGGTTCAGGTTTTCGCCGACGATGGCGGGAGAGGCGGACATGAGAGTCTCCTTATCGCAATAGGGTGGAGGGTTCGGCCTGGTTCAGCGCGCGCAGCGCGGACAGACCGGACAGCAGAGCGATGCCCAGCACCAGGGTGCCGGTGGCCAGGCAGCCCCACACCGGCACTTCCAGCGCGATGTGGGCGTGGCGCGCGGCCATCACCAGCAGCGCGCCGACCACGGCGGTGATCACCAGGCCGGCGAGGCCGACCCAGAAGGACTGCTCCAGAATCACGGCGCGCAAGGAGGAGGAGGACACGCCCAAGGCGCGCAAGGTGGCGTATTCGCGCAGTGCGGCGACGATGGCCGCCATCAGCGTCTGGCTGGTGATGACGATGCCGACCAGCAGGCCCAGCGCGGAGGAGAACAGGAAGCCGGAGCCGGCGCCGGACTCGAACAGCCAATACACCTGCGACTGGATGGAAAACTCCTCGGCGGTCCACACCTGGAAGGGCTTGAAGCTGCCGGCCGGCTGCAGCTGGTCGCGCACCAGTTCGGCGCGGCTGGGGTCGCGCAGCCGGGCCAGGAAGTAGTCGGTGGCGTCGTTGCGCAGATTGGGGTCGATGCGGCGCGCGGTGTTCAGCGAGGTCAGGATGTTGGCCCCGCCCATTGCGCGCATGCCGTTGACGGTGCCGCCGATGCGTACCCGCTTGCCGCTGAGTTCGGCGTAGTCGCCGATCTTGACGCCCAGCTTTTCCAGATCGCTCTCATCCACCAGCACGGTGCTGGGCACCGTCAGCTCCTGGCGCAGCGCCGGGGTCAGCAAGGTGGCGAAGGTCATCGCCTGCGGGCGCGGGTCGATGCCGATCAGCACCGCGCTGAGCTTGCCGCCGCCGGGACGCTGCCAGTCCGCCATGGTCCAGGTGAAGCGTTCCACCGAGGTGACCTCGGGATGCGCCCAAAGGTTGTTCTCGGTCTTGCCGGGAATCGGCCGGGCCAGATCCACGCTCTGAGTGGCCGGGTAGCCCACCCAAAGATCGGCGCTGGAGCGGTCTATGTAAACGCCTACCGAGCTGAACATGCCCAAGAGCAGGCTGAGCTGCACTTGCACCAGCAGGCCGGCGAAAGCCACCGCCAGCACCGCCGGCAGGAAGCGGCGCCACTCGTAGATCAGCGAGGCGCGAGCGAGGGAGACCATGGTCAGGCCTCCGCGCTGCAGCCGGGCCGGCAGGGGGGATGGTTGGGCTGGGGCATGACTGTCTCCGGGGTGAAATGAGGGCAGTATGCCTATTCCTGCTTAGGGTTTTCTGAGCGCGGCCAAGCGTGAATAAGGCGGAGTCGGCGTACGGGATTTCCCTAGTATTAATACCACTGGTATTAGTCTGGATATTGAATTTGAATGCCAATTCAATAAGCCGCTGTTCTTATTGCCTGCTCAGACTCTCCTCAGTTTTCTTTTTCAAGCTTGGTTTTTTTATTTTTCAGTAATGGATTTACTAAAAAATAATGACTTTGGCATTGGTGTGTCAATAAAGATACATCATCAAAATCAATGACTTGTTTTGTTCTGTATATATTTTTCTCCAGATCTGTGGAGGTAAATCAGTCAACTGCAAGAAAGCCCTAAGGAAACACTAAGATTTCAACGTCATAATTTTCCAAAACCGGATTTGACAGTTTCGGTTGTAAAGATTTTGTCAAGTTGAGATCGCGGTTTTGGATGTGGTTTGCGTAATAGGCAGCAGGCGCGTGCGGCGGTTCGCCGGACGCGAATTCGATCCAGGCTTTGCGTGCGGGACCGGATTTAAAGAAAGGCAGTCGACCCTGGCCGTGCGGCCGGCGATTGCGCTTCCCGGTTGGTGCGCGGCGGCAAGCGAATGATGCGAAACAGCAGGTTCACCGCGGGAGGAGCAATGAGCAAGACCGTATCGAGCAGGATAGGACCGGGCACGGTGGATATCGCGATTGTGGGCATGGCCAGCCACTTTCCCGATGCGGCCACCTTGTACGATTTCTGGACCAATATCGTCGACAAGAAGGATTCCCTGACCGACATCGACCAGAAGAACGGCGATGAATACTGGCGCAAGGAAGACTATTACAGCGCGGACCCGAGCGCCGCCGACAAGACTTACGGCCATCGCGCCGGTTTCGTGCCGGCCATCGATTTCGATCCGGTGGAATTCAAACTGCCGCCGCTGATGCTGGAGTCCATCAGCACCGCGCAGATCTTCGCGCTGCACGTGGCCAAACAGGCGATGCTGGACGCCAGGCTGGTGGGCGAGGACGCCTTGCCGGTGGATAAAGACCGCGTGGGCGTGATTCTGGGCGGCGCCGGCAACGGCAACACTTCCTTCTCGCTGGCCTTCCGTCAGCAGGAGCCGTATCTGCGCAAGGTGCTGAACCACGCCGGCCTGCCCGGCGCGGTGGCCGACGAGGTCATCGACCGCGTCAACCATCTCTATCTGGAATGGAACGAGGACAGCTTCCCCGGCTTCCTCGGCAATGTCGCCTGCGGCCGCATCGCCAGCTACTTCGATCTGGGCGGCACCTCTTATATGGTGGACGCCGCTTGCGCCAGCAGCCTGGCCGCGATCAAGGCGGCGGTGGGCGAGCTGGTGGACGGCAGCTGCGACGTGGTGCTGACCGGCGGCGTCAACCTGGAAAACTCGATCTTCTCCTTCCTGTGCTTCAGCAAGACGCCGGCCCTGTCCAAGAGCAATCTGTCGCGGCCCTTCGACGAATCCTCGGACGGCATGATGCTGGGCGACGGCGTGGGCTTCCTGGTGCTCAAGCGCCTGGAAGACGCCGAGCGCGACGGCGATCGCGTTTACGCGGTGATCAAATCCCTGCAGGCCTCCAGCGACGGCCGCGCCAAGAGCATTTTCGCGCCGCGTCACGAAGGCCAGGTCAAGGCGATGCAACGCGCTTACGCGCGCGCCGGCATTTCTCCGGCCGAGATCCAGCTGGTGGAGGCGCACGGCACCGGCACCCAGTCCGGCGACGAGACCGAGATCAAGAGCTTGCGCGCGGTGTTCGAGGCCGGCGGCGCTCAGCCCGGCTCGGTGGCCATCGGCAGCGTCAAATCGCAGATCGGCCATACCCGTTGCGCCGCCGGCGCGGCGGCGATGATGAAGGCCGCGCTCGGCCTCTATCACAAGGTGTTGCCGCCCACCATCAACGTCAGCCAGCCCAGCCGCGAACTGGCGGACAGCGCCAGCCCCTTCTACGTCAACATCGACAGCCGGCCCTGGCTGAGCCCGGTGGACGGCGCGCCGCGCCGCGCCGCCTTGAGCGCCTACGGCTTCGGCGGCACCAACTACCACGCCATCATGGAAGAGCATCAGGCGCGGCCGCAGGGCGATTTCCGCCTGAACCTGCGCCCGGAAGTGGTGCTGCTGCACGCGGACGGCCCGGAGCAGCTGCTGGCGCTGGCCGAGCACAAGCTGGATGCCTTCCGCGCCGAAGACGCCGGTTATCAGTTCCGTCTGCACCAAGGCGCGGCGGCGCGCGCGCCGGCCGCTTCCGCGCGCCTGGCCTTCGTCGCGGGCTCCGCCGAACAGGCGGCCGGCCTGCTGGACGAGGCGATCAAGCTGCTGCGGGCGCGACCGGATCAGGACTGGGAACACCCGCTGGGCATTTACTACAAGCGCGAGGCGGCGCCGCTGGCCGGCCGCGTGGTGGCCTTGTTCCCCGGACAGGGCGCGCAGTACGTGAACATGGGCCGCGACATCGCCAACGATTACCCGGCGATGCGCGAAACCCTGGAAGGCCTGGACGCCGCGGCGCACGCCGACGGGCTGCCGCTGCCTTCGGCGGCGATTTTCCCGCCGCCGGCCTTCGACGCGGAGACGGCGGACCGTCAGATGGCGGAGCTGACCCAGACCCGCACCGCGCAGCCGGCGATAGGCGCGATCAGCGCCGGCTACTACAAGCTGCTGCGCGGTCTGGGCCTGCGGCCGGACTTCCTGGCCGGCCACAGCTACGGCGAGGTGACCGCGCTATGGGCCGCCGGCGTCTTGAGCGACGAGAACTTCTACCGCGCCTCGCTGGCGCGCGGCGCGGCGGTGGCCAGCCCGGTGCCGGGCGGCGAGCCGGGCGCGATGCTGGCGGCCTCGCTGCCGGAGAGCGAAGCCAGCGCGGTGCTGGAGCGCTTCCCGGAGCTGGTGGTGGCCAATTACAACTCGCAGCAGCAACTGGTGTTCGGCGGCGCCGGCGACATCATCCGCCAGGCCCATGAGTTCCTGAACGAGCGCAAGGTGCGCAGCCAGGTGCTGGCGGTGTCGGCGGCCTTCCACACCGACTTCGTGCGCCACGCTTGCGCGCCGTTCGAGGCCAGCCTGGCCGGCATTCCGTTCCAGGCGCCGCAAGCCGCGGTGTACTCCACCGCCAGCGGCGAGCGCCACGCCGACGACCCGGCCAAGATCAAGCAGTCCTTGATCGGCCAACTGGTCAGCCCGGTGCGCTTCCAGCAAACCATTGAACGCATTCATCAGCAGGGCGGCTATCTCTTCGTCGAGATCGGCCCCAAGGGCATTCTGGGCAAGCTGGTGGCGGACATCCTCAAGGACAAGCCGCACGCGGTGGTGTCGCTGAACCCCAGCGCCAACGGCGAGGAAGCCCTGCAATTCAAGCGCGCGCTGGCGCGGCTGGCGGTGGAGGGCGTGGAGCTGAGCTCCACCGATCCGCAGGCGGCGCTGCCGCTGGCGACGGCGCCCAAGAAAAAAGCGCTGACTTACACAATGAGCGGCGGCTTCTTCTACTCGGAGAAAGCCAAGCAGCGCCGCGCGCACGCCATGCGCAAGGATACGCGCGTCATCGACGCCTTCATCGACGAGCGGCTCGCCGCCAGCTCGCCGCCGCGGGCGCCGGAGACGGAGCGGGATAGTACGGTAGTGGTGGAAACTTTGGTCGACAACAGGGACGACATGGTGTGGCTGGAGCCGGTCCATGTCATAAGCGGAGAGGGAATCATGCAACGCAGTAGCTCGGACAACGAAGTATTGAGCGTATTGGACGCGCAAATCCAGGCGCAGAACATGCTCAGCCAGGTGCACCAGCAGTTCCAGCTGAATCAGAAGGACTACATTCAGCTGCTGGATTCGCTGATGAACAAGCAATACACCTTGCTGGAGAAATTCCAGGGCAGCCAGCAACTGACGGAAGTGGTGGCCAGCCTGGGCCAGAGCCTGCAGCTGCTGGACAAGAATCAGGAGCTCTACCACGTCAACCACGAACATTATTTCGACAACCAGCAAGCTTTGCTGGGCGCCGACATCGCCGCCCGCGGCGGCCAGGTGGCCGCTCGCCTGCAACAGCGCGCGCCGCTGGAAGTGAGCTTGCCGACGCCGCGCGCCGCGGTGGAATTGCCGGCGGCCGCGCCCCTGGCTCAGCCC
>NZ_JAMZGH010000064.1:0-19816 GCF_024158805.1 Chromobacterium sp. S0633
GCCTTGGCCTCGTCGCCCGCGGGGGCCTCGGCGTCTGCGTCTGCGTCCGCCGCCGGCGCGGCGTTCTGCCCGTCCATCAGGCTGGCCAGCAAGGCGCTGGCGAAGTCGCCGCCGGACGCCGGCGCCGCCGCGTTCGGGTCCAGCAGGGGATCGGCCGGCGCGGCGTCGGCGGGCGTTGACGCGCCGCCGGCGAGAAGATTGGGGGGCAAGGATACGTTCATGCTTGATTCCAGTCGCTGACTTCGGCGTAGGCGATTTGCGCGTCGCGCTGATGGCTCAGCGCGGCGATTTTGTCTTGTAGTTCCGCGGAGTCGGCGCGGCAGACTTCCAGCGCGTCGCGGTAGGCGGCGCGCAGAGCGGCGCGCGCGGCGGCGTCCAGCGCCTGAGGCTGGGTGCGCAGCAGCTCGGCCAAGAGTTGGTCCAGCGCGGCCAGGCGCTCCCAGTCGCGCTCGGCGCAGGCGCGGCGGATGGCGGCTTCCAGCGCGGCCGGATCAGGCGGCTTCATGCTGGTCCCGCACGCCTATCCAGCCGCCCTTGAGCTTGATCAGCAGCTGTTCCGCCTCGTCCAGCGCCGCCACGTCCAGATTGACGCTGGCGTGGTAGAGCCGGTAGGCGCAGTAGTCGTAAAGCCGCGCCAGATTGGTGACCACCTCGCCGCCGGAATCGAAGTCCAGCGCGCTGGACAGGCCGTTGAGGATGTTGATGCACTTGCTGATGCTCTCGCCCTTTTGCTCGTAGCGCTGGTTTTCCAGATGGCCGCGCGCGCGCGCCATTTCTTCCAGCAGGCCGTCGAACAGCACCAGCACCAATTGCACCGGCGAGGCGGCGTGGGTCTGCGCTTCCAGATTGACCGCGTGATAGCTGCGGTAGGCGTCGTATTCCACGTTGTCGTGCTCCTGTTCTAATTCAATAGGCGGGAGGGAATCCCTCCCGCCGAATTCTGTGCGGCCAAGCAAACCCGGGCTGGATTCAGAAGGACAGCATGCCCAGAGTCTTCTGCATGTCTTCCTGCATCTTCTGCAGCTGGGTGAACTGCGTCAGGTAGCGCTTATAGCTCTGGTCGTACTGGGTCTTCAGCCGCAGCTGGCGGCTATCCAGATCTTTCTGGATGCGGGATTCGGAATCCTTGCGCAGCTTGAGCAGGCCGCTGCTGCCGTTCAGCCATTTGTCCAGGTAGTCGCTGCTTTGCTTGACCACGCCGTTCTTGTTGTCGCCGTTGACGAAACGGTCCAGCGCGTCCGGCTTGTCCTTCAGGGTGTCGTTCAGCTTCTTGCTGTCCAGGCTCAGGGTGCCGTCGCGGTTGGCCTTGATGCCCAGCTGGTTCAAGGTGATGCCGTCGTATTCCTGACGCAGCAGGCCGTTGATGCCGTCTTTCAGGCTGCGGATGCCGGAGTCACTGGCGAAGGGGCCGCCGGTCTTGCCTTCCTTGCCCGGAGCGGACAGATCGGAGATGGCGCTGGCCAGCTTGTTGTAGCTGTCGACGAAGCCTTGCACATTGCCGACGGTGTCGGCCTCGTTGCGCGACACCGACAATTGCAGCGGGGTATCGCCCGGCTTCATCGCCTTGCTGATGGTCAGGTTGACCCCGTCAATGCTGTCAAAGGTGTTGGACGCCTGCTTCATCTGCACGCCGGTGTCTTTATTGCCCAGCCAGACGATGGCGTCCTGCCCCTTGGTCAGCTCCTTGGGGCTGGCGAGGCCGCTCTTCAGGCCGGCGTCGCTGACCTGGCTCAGGTCCAGCGTGACGACGCCGCTTTCGCCGGTCTTGCCGGAGGACATCACCAGCTGGCTGGCGCCGCCGTTGTTCAACACCATGGCGTTGACCTTGCCGCTGTTGCCGCTGGCGCGGTTGATGGCCAAAGCCAGCTCCGACGGAGACAAATTGCCGTCGCCGTCGCGGTCCGCGCTGCTGAGGTCCACTTCAAAGCTGTCGCTGCCCTGGCGGATGGTGATCTTGTCGCCGGCCTGGGCCTTGGCGCCGGACAGGCTGCCGAAGGACAGCTGATGGGCGGTGGCCACTTGTTCGATGAACAGCGAGTAGTTGCCCGGCTGAGCGTTGCCCTTGGCGCTGACGCTGCCGAAGCCTTCCTGGCTGATGCTGGCGCTCATCGCCACCAGGCTCTTCTTGGTGGTGATGCCACTCAGCGCGCTGCGGTAGTCTTGCAAGGCCTTTTGCAGCTTGTTCAGCGCGTCGCCGCGCGCCTGCGCCGCCTTGCTCTGATTGTCCAGCTGGTTCTGGGCGTCTTGCAGATACAGGCTGGCGGCGTTCTGGGCCAGCGCCGAGGGCGGGGTCTTGCTGAAATCGATAGCCATTTAGAATCCTTTCGCTGTACGCGGGCCGGAGCGCGGTCGGCGCGCCGAGATGAGATCGCCGGTATTGAGATCGACGCTAATGACTATCCCTTGCGACCGCCGGCCGGCTTTTCTTGAGCCGCCGTGAATAATCACGCTCCGCGCAGCCAGGCTTGCCCGGCCAGTTCGTCGGTTTGCTTCTGTTCTTTCTTCAGCCGCAGGCGCAGCAGGCTTTCCGCCGCCTGGTCGCGCACCTGGACCATCACTTCGCGGCGCAGGCTGGCTTGCAGCAGCGCGCGCTGGCTGACCGCGGCGTCCGCCTCGGCCAGTTGCAGATCCTGCTGCTGCGAGGCCATCAGGCCCAGCAGCGCGCCCTTGTAGTCCGCGCAGTTGCGCGCCAAAGCCGGGTGGCCGGCGTCGGCGCTGGCGCCGCTCTGGCCGCAGAGCTCGCCCATGCGCAAGATGTTGCGGCGGTAGCGTTCCTGCAGCTGGCGCTTGCCTTCCACCTCGCTTTGCAAGCGGTCCACGTCCTGCTGCCGCAATTGGACCATCAGGCCCAGGCGGCGCACGTCTTCGGGCTGGCTCATGTCGCGATCATCTCCATCAAACCGTTGCGGCTGTCTTCATAGCTCGCGGCCTCGGCCGCGCCCTGGCGCAAAAAGGCTTCCAGCCTGGGCATCAGCCGCACCGCGCGGTCGGTGTCCGCGTCGGCGCCGGCGACATAGCCGCCCAAGGGGATCAGGCTGCGCACTTCCTGGTAACGGGACCAGGCGCCGCGCGCGCCGCGCGCCGCCTCCGCGTGTTCCGCCGCGGTCAGCTGGCTCATGCAGCGGCTGACCGAGCGGCCGATGTCGATGGCCGGATAATGGCCGCGCTCGGCCAGTTCCCGCGACAGCACGATGTGGCCGTCCAGGATGGCGCGCGCGGTGTCCACCACCGGGTCTTGCTGATCGTCGCCTTCGGCCAGCACGGTGTAGATGGCGCTCATGCTGCCGGCGCCGCCCTCGCCGTTGCCCGCGCTCTCCGCCAGCGAGGGCAGGAGACCGAACACCGACGGCGGATAACCGCGGGTGGCCGGCGGTTCGCCCAGCGCCAGCGCCACTTCGCGCTGAGCCATCGCGTAGCGGGTCAGCGAATCCACCAGCAGCAGCACATTGCGGCCCTGGTCGCGGAAATGGGCGGCGATGGTGTGGGTCAGTTCGGTGGCCTTCAGCCGCATCAGCGGCGATTCGTCGGCCGGCGCCACCACCAGCACCGCCTTGGCCAGGCCGGCCTCGCCCAGCGAGTGCTCGACGAACTCCCGCACTTCGCGGCCGCGCTCGCCGATCAGCCCCACCACCACCACGTCGGCTTCGGTGTGGCGGGTGATCATGCCCAGCAACACGCTTTTGCCGACGCCGGAACCGGCGAACAGACCGACGCGCTGGCCGCGGCCTATGGTGAGCAGGCTGTTGATCGCGCGCACGCCCACGTCCAGCGGCGCGGACACCGGCTGTTTTTTCAAGGGATTGACTTGCGGCGGGTGGGCGGCCAGCGGCTGTTCGCCGCCAAGACGGCCCAGGCCGTCCAGCGGCTCGCCCAGGCCGTTGACGATGCGGCCCAGCCAGGACGGGCCTATCATCAGGCCGCCGCCGTCGGCGGCGGGCAGCACCCGCGCGCCGGTGCTCAGCCCCACCGGCTTCTTGAACGGCATCAGGTAGGAGACTTCGCGCTTGAAGCCCACCACCTGGGCTTGCAGCCAGCCGCCGCCGGTGGTTTCGATCACGCAGCGCTGGCCGGTTTCCAGCGGACAGCCCACGCTTTCCAGCAGCAGGCCGGACGCGCCCACCAGGCGGCCGCTGACGGTGGCCACCGGCACCTCGGGCAGTTCCAGCCGTCCCAACGCCTGGCGCAGCATGGCTTAAGCCTCCGCCTCGGCCGCCGCCGGCTCGTCGGCGTCGTGTTGCAGTTGTTCGCGCACGGTGGCGATGCAGGCCTCCAGCCGCTGCTGACAGCCGGCGTCGGCCTCGGACTCCGGCGTGCGGATCCGGCATTCGCCGTGCGGCAGCTGCGCGTCGGCCACCAGGCGCCAGCGCGCGGCGCGCTCCGGCGCCAGTTCGCGGATGCGCTGGCATTCTTCGGCGTTGAGCAGGATTTCCACCTCGTCCTGCTGGTATTGGCCCGGCGGCAGCGCGGCCAGGGTTTCGTCCACCAGGTCCAGGATCTGCACCGGCTTGAGCGCCAATTCGCAGCGGATCACCTGGCGCGCCACCTTGGCCACCAGTTCCACCACCTCGTCGCGCATCGCCGCCTGGTATTCCTCGCTGACGCGGCGCAGTTCGGCCAGCGCGGCCTCCAGCGGCCGGCCCAGGTCGGCCAGCTCGGCCAGGGCTTCGCGGCGCGCGGCCGCCTGCCCTTCCTGGCGGCCCTGCTCCAGGCCCGCGGCGTAGCCGGCCTCTCGGCCGGCGGCTTCCCCGCTGGCCAGGCCTTCGTTGTAACCGGCGTCCATGCCCTGACGGAAGCCGTCGGCGGCGGAGGCCTGGATCTGGGCGGAGTCCTGCGCGTTCAGCGGCAGGTCCAGCGCGCTGTGGATCAGCGGCGGGAAGCGGAAGGGGCGCCAGGCCTTCACTCGACCACTTCCTCTGGGAACAGCTGCAGGTCGATTTCGCCGGCCTGGGCCAGCTGTTTGACCTGAGCCATGATGTCGGCGCGCACTTCTTCCACGCGGCTCAGCGGCACCGGGCCGGAGCGGCGCATCATCGCGTCGAAGTTTTGCGCCTGACGGCGCGGCATGGTCTGGACGATGGCCTCGCGCACCGCCGGCTCCGCGCCCTTGAGCGCGATCGCCCATTGCTCCAGCGGAATGTCTTCGCTGATGCGCATCAGCACGGCCTCGGTCTGACGCGACAGGATGAAGAAGTCGTACATGCGGGTTTCGATTTCCTCGACGATGTCCGGATCGTGGGCGCGCAGCAGTTCCATCATGCGCTGGCGGTCGCCCGGCAGGCGGTTGAGGATGTCGGCGGTCTGCTGCATGCCTTCCACCGCGGTGCTCTGGGTGTGCAGGCTTTCCAGACAGCGGTTGACCAGTTCTTCCAGCTCTTCCAGGAGCTCGCGGTCCACGTCCTTGAGCCGGGCCACGTTGACCAGCACGCTGTCGCGGCTGTCCGCCGGCAGCGCGTCCACCACCTGGCCGGCCAAGGCCGGCGGCAGGAAGGCGAGGAACACCGCCTGCATGCGCACGTGTTCGCCGGCGATGCGGTCCGCCAGCCATTGCGGCGACACCCATTGCAGCCGCGCCATCTTGGGACGGATGGCGTCGCCGTAAATGGTGTCCAGTACGCTGTTGGCGATGTCGCTGCCCAGCGCCAGATCCAGCGAGCGCTTGAGGAAGGCGCGGCTGGCGCCGTGCACCCCGCTCTGCTCGCGGTATTCGTCGAAGAATTTCTGAATCGTGGTCTTGACCGCGTCCACCTTGATGCCGCTCATGCCTGACATCGCCTGGGTCACTTGCAGCAGTTCTTCGCGGCTCAGGCAGCGCAGCACGGCGGCGGCGGGCTCCTCGCCCATGCACAGCAAGAGCACGGCGGCCTGCTCGATGGTGTTCATCGCTTCGGCGGCGGGCGCGGCGGCGGCCGGCGGCAGGGCCGGCGCTACGGCGTTATTGGTTTCGTCCATTTTTCTGCACCCATTGTTTGACGACTTCGGCGACGCGTTCCGGCTCTTTGGCGGCCAGGCCCTTCAGGTGGTCGACCAAGACGTCGACGCTGGAGCCGGCCGGCGGCAGATCGTAATTTTCCAGCAGCGGCACCACTGGGCTGGCGCCGGCGCCGGCCGCGGCCAAGGCCGCCGGCTGCGGCGCGGAGGACAGCTGCGCCTGGCGCGCGGCGCGCAGGTCGGCGCCGTCCATCAGCGGATCGGGTTTCAGTTCCAGCGCTTCCGGCTGCTGGTATTCGCGCAGCTGACGATCGGTCAGCTGGCGCAGCATCTTCAGCAGCGGACGCGCCAGCAGCAGGTAGGCCAGCAGCAGGCCGAAGGCGTAAACGGCCCAGCGCGCGGCTTCGAACCAGGTGTCCTGCTGCATCCAGATCGGTTCCGGCTCGGACAGCGCGGAGAAGTTGAGCGTGGACACCGCCAGGGTGTCGCCGCGCTCGGCGTGTATGCCCAGGCCGTTGCGCAGCACCTTGTCGACATTGGCCAGTTCGGCCGGCTTCCAGCCGCCCTTGGCCGGCGCGGCGGCCTGGTTCAGCACCACGGCCACGCTGAGGCGGCGCAGCGTGCCGCGCGCCTTCTTGATCTGGGTGACGCTGCGGTCGTAGGCGTATTGGCGGGTGACGGCGTTCTTGCTGTTGCCGGCTTTTTCCGAAGCTGGGCCGGAGGCGTCGGTGTTGACCGGGCGGTTGCTCAGCGAGCCGGGCACGCCCAGCGCCATTTTCTCGGTGGAGGTTTCCTCGCGCGAGGCCTCGTTGGTGACCTTGGGCGCCTCGCCGTATTTCTCGCGGGTTTCCTCGACGCGGTCGTTGTCCACGTCGGCGGTGACGCTGACCTTGAAATTGTCCTTGCCCAGCACCGGGGTCAGCAGATCGCGGACGTTTTGCAGCGCTTCCTCGCGGAAGCGGCGCGCGGCGTCGCTCTCATTGCCGCCCAACACCCCGTCGTCGCTCAGGTCCACGCGCGAGGACAGCAGATTGCCGGCCTGGTCCACCAGGGTGACCTGGGACGGCGACAGCGTGGACACGCTGCCGGCCACCAGCTTGATCACCGCGGCCACTTGCTCGTTGCTCAGTTGCTGGCCGGGCTTGAGGGTGACCACCACCGAGGCGGAGCCCTTGTCGTTGACGGCGCCGACAAAAGACGTGGCGCGCGGCAGCGACAGATGCACGCGCGCGGCGGACACCGGCTCCAGCGCCAGAATGCTTTGCACCAGCTCGCCTTCCAGGCCGCGGCGGAAGCGCACATCCTGGACGAACTGGCTGACGCCCAGCGGGTCGTTCTTGTCCAGCAGCTCCAGGCCGGACGGCAGCTGCGCCACCACGCCCTTGGCCGCCAGCTGCATGCGCACGCGGCCCAGCTGGCTGTCCGGCACCAGCACCTGGCCGGTTTGCGGATGGATGCGATAAGGGATTTTCTCGGCGTCCAACACCGCCATCATGTCGGCGGCCACCACTTTTTCCTGGGCGCCGAACACCGGCTTGTAGCTGGCGTCGTCGCGCCACAGCCACAGGCTGATCATCACGGTGAGGCCGATGGCCAGCGCGACGATGGGCAGCGCCAGGCGCAGGGAGGGTCCGGAAACGGGCCAACGGCCGCCCAGACGGGTTTGCACGGCCGCGACGCCGCTGCGGAAACGATTCAACACGGGCATGGTCCTCGCGGCTTACAGCTGCATCTTGATCAAGTCGTCCACGGCGCCCACCACCTTATTGCGCACTTGCATCAGCATGGAGAACGACAGGCTGGCTTCCTGGCTCATCAGCATGGCGCCGACCAGGTCGTCGCTCTTGCCGCTGTCCACATCGGCCATTTTTTCGGAGGCGGCGCGGTTCTGCGCGTCCACATCGCGGACGGCGGCGCCCATGGCGTCGGAGAAGCTGGCGGCGGAGGCCGGCTCTTCGCTGTGTTGCGGCGGCGCAATCGGCGCGCCGCGCGCCATCCCGGCCATTTCGCCGAGCATTTGCTTGCGGTCGGCATGAATCATCAAACCCAGGTTGGTCGCCATCGGAAATCCTTGTCGGGCGGTGCCCGTTATTATTGAGTGGCCAATCAAGGCCGGTTTCACGTCTGCGGCCCGCCGCGCGGCGGCGAGCGTATCGAAGCGGCAGCCCCGAGATGAGGACTTGTAACCATGCCATCATCCTGACGCCAGGATACGAGCGGCGATTTTAAACTTTATGCTTAAACCAACAGCCGTGAATTTTCACAAACTCTGACGTGAATTTTCCCCCTTTACCCAACGGCGGCAGCCAGTAAGATGCACACTCCATAAGGTTTAGCCTGCCGTTTGCCTCCGTCCGCGAGCCGCGAATTTAGTACCTTCTAGTACAGTTCGCCTCCAGCGCCGCAGAGGGCGGGCCGGCCTTGATGAACACCAGGACGCCGCGGTTTAAGCGCCGCGCCCCTGCCGTCGCCCGCGCGCGCCGGCCGGGCGCGCCGGCGGCGCCAAGCCCACGCCTTCACCGAGAATCGAGATGCCAAGAGCCAGAATCATTTCGCAGCATGACGGCGCCCAATTGCCGGCTCTCGACCTGCGCACGCTGGGACGACCGTTCCATCTGCTGCCCGTCTTCGGCAAAGCCCTGCAAGAAGAGCTGGCGGATTTCCTGCAGCAAGAATTGAACCGCCGCTACCACGCGCGTTTCCACATCCGCGCGCTGGAACAGGCGCAACCGGCCGCCGACGAGCGCCGCTGGCTGTGGCACGCGCTGGACGGCTGCCAGCTGGGCAGCCATATCGAACGACCGCTGCTGCTGCGCTTGCTGGACTACCGCTTCGGCGCGCCGACGGCGCAGCCGGACGCCGACGCCGCCGCGCCGGCGGAGACCGAAACCGAACGCCGGCTGGCGCGCAGCCTGGCGGAACGGCTGCTGCCGCGGCTGCTGCAATGCGTTTTGCGCCTGGACCGCCAGGCCGGCGGCCTGCCGCCCGGCCCGGCCGACTGCGCGCTGCTGCCCTTCGTGCCGCCCGGCACCGGGGTCTGGGAGATACGCCTGGACATCGGCGACGGCGAGCACGCCGTCGGCGCGCTGCGCCTGCAACTGGACGCCGCCTGCTTCGAACGGCTGCTGAAAAACCTGTCCGGCCGCCGCGACAGCGCCGACGCCCAGGCCGCGCCGGCGGACACCTTCCGCGACCGGCTGCGGGTGCGGCTGCAAGCGCGGCTGCTGGATCGCGAAATGGCGCTGGGCGACATCATGGACCTGCGCCCCGGCAGCGTGCTGCCGGTGACGCTGCAGGCCAGGAGCGAAGTGCTGGTCGGCGCTTCGCGGCTGTTCGACGCCGAAGTGGCCGAGCAGCACGGCAAGCTGTGCCTGACCGGCTTTGTCGCCAGCGAATGACTCCACAAACACAGAACAAGCAAGGATTAGCATGGACTTGAACGACGATTTCGACCTGGGCGGCGTGCTGGACGGCCTGGACGGCCAGAACGACGCGGACGCCAAGCCGGCGGACGACGCCGCGGCGCGCCGGCCGCAACGCGACATGACCCAGTTCCTGCGCAAGATCCCGGTCCGGCTGACGCTGGAAGTGGGCGGCGCCGACATCTCGCTGGCCGATCTGGTCAATATCGAAAACGGCTCGGTGGTGGAGCTGGACAAGCTGGCCGGCGAACCGCTGGACATCAAGGTCAACGGCACGGTGATCGGACGCGGCGAGGTGGTGGTGGCCGGCGAGAACTACGGCCTGCGGGTGGTGGAGCTGAACGATCTGGAACTGGACAGCCTGGCCTGATGGGACTCTTGAAGAAGTTGCGCCCCCTGCTGCGACCTGGCCTCATCGCTACGGGGCTTTGGGCGCTGGCCGCCGCCTGTCAGGCCGAGCCGCTGAAGCTGCTGTCGGCCAACGCCGGCGGCACGCCGGTGGATTTCACCATCAAGACTCAGATCCTGATCCTGATGACCTTGCTCGGGCTCTTGCCCGTGCTGGTGCTGATGATGACCAGCTTCACCCGCTTCATCATCGTGCTGTCCCTGCTGCGCCAGGCGCTGGGCCTGCAGCAGGGCCTGCCCAACCGCATCGTCACCGGCGTGTCCCTGATCCTGACCCTGCTGGTGATGCGGCCGGTGGGCCTGGAGGTGTGGAACCATGCCTTGCAGCCCTTCGATCAGGACAAGATCACCATGCAGCAGGCGCTGGAGATCGCGCAGAAGCCGATCAGCCGCTTCATGCTGGCGCAAACCAGCAAGACCGCGCTGGCGCAGATCGCCAGGCTGTCCGGTGAGGAAAAGATCAGCAATCCGCAGGACCACGCCTTCGCGGTCAAGCTGGCCGCCTTCGTGCTGTCGGAGTTGAAGACCGCGTTCCAGATCGGCTGCATGCTGTTCATCCCCTTCCTGGTGATAGACCTGGTGGTGTCCAGCGTGCTGATGGCGATGGGCATGATGATGCTGTCGCCGCTGGTGATTTCGCTGCCGCTCAAGCTGCTGCTGTTCGTGCTGGTGGACGGCTGGTCGCTGACGGTGAACACCCTGGTCACCTCGATACAGGCTTATTGACCGCGCTCTTGAGAATGGACTTCCCATGCTGACTCCCGACATCGCCGTCGACATCGTCAACGACAGCCTGCGCGTCGTCGTCACCCTGGTGGTGTTGCTGATCCTGCCCAGCCTGATCGTCGGCGTCATCGTCAGCCTGATCCAGGCCGCCACCCAGATCAACGAGCAGACGCTGTCCTTCCTGCCGCGGCTGCTGGTGACCTTGCTCACCATCGCCATCGCCGGCCACTGGATCACCGGCTTCCTGATGGATTTCTGCGTGGCGATGTTCCAGCGCGCCGCCGGTCTGGTCGGATAGCCGTGACCGGCCTCTACGCCCAGCTGCTGGACCTGATCCCGGCCTTCTGGTGGCCGTTCTGCCGGCTGATGGCCGCCTTCAGCGTGGCGCCCTTCATCGGCGAGGGCATGGTGCCGGTGCGGGTGCGCATCGGCCTGGCGCTGGCCTTGTCCGCCGCCACGCTGCCGGCCACCCTGCCGCTGCCCAAGCTGGACCTGTTCTCGCTGGCCGGCGTCGCCGCCAGCATCGAGCAGGCGGTGATCGGCCTCGTCTTCGGCCTCGCCTTTCAGCTGGTGCTGGCGGTGCTGGCCGTGCTCGGCTTCCTGGTGTCCTCGCAGATGGCGCTGTCCATGGCGGTGATGAACGACCCCGGCAACGGCAACTCTTCCGATGTGGTGTCCAGCCTGCTCTACCTGCTGGGCGCCATGATCTTCTTCTCGCTGGACGGCCATTTGCTGCTGATCCAGGTGGTTTACGCCAGCTTCCAGGCCTGGCCGGTGGGCGGCGGCGTGCCGGCCGCCTCGCTGTCCATGCTGGCCGGCGGCGTGGCCTGGGTCTTGTCCGCCGCCATGCTGCTGGCGCTGCCGGCGGTGTTCGCCACCTTCGTGGTGCAGGCCGGCATCGGCATGATCAACCGGGTGGCGCCGTCGCTGAACCTGTTCTCGCTGGGCTTCCCGCTGATCACCTTGTTCGGACTGGGCACGCTGGGCCTGGTGGCTCGCTTCATCCCCCAGCAATACCTGAACCTGAACGAACAGATGCTGCGCCTGCTGGACGGCATGCTGAGGGCCGGCCATGGCTGAGGGGCGCGGCGGCGACAAAACCGAAAAGGCCACGCCGCACAAGCTGCGGCAGGCGCGCAAGCAAGGCCAGGTGCCGCGCTCGCGCGATCTGGCCGCCGCGCTGGGCCTGTTGTTGGCGCTGAAACTGGCTTTCTGGCTGATGCCGCAGTGGCTGGACGAATTCCGGGAATTGTTCGCGCTGGCCTTCGCCCCGCTCTCCGGCAGCGGCGCGCTGGACAACAGCTGGTCCAAGCTGTTCGCCGGCACCTTGCTGCTGCTGGTCAAGATGGTGCTGCCGCTGGCGGTGATTCCGCTGTGCATGATCGTGGTTTCGCTCTATCCCGGCGGCTGGGTGTTCAGCCTCAACCATCTGCAGCCCAAGCTGGAGCGCTTCAATCCGCTGGCCCACTTCGGCCGCATCGCCTCGGCGCGGCACGCCAGCGAGATCGGCAAATCCATCGCCAAGGCTCTGTTGCTGGGCTGGGTGCTGTACCGGCTGAGCCAGAGCGCGCTGGAAGACTTCTTCGCCTTGCAAGGCGCGCCCTTCGCCACCGCTCTCGCCGGCAGCGCCGAGCTGCTGATCAACGCGCTGCTGACCCTGACCGCGGTGTTCATGCTGTTCGCGCTGATCGACCTGCCGCTGCAAATCCTGCTGTTCATGAAGCAGCAGAAGATGAGCAAGCAGGAAATCAAGGAAGAGTACAAGAGCACCGAGGGCCGGCCGGAGATCAAGCAGCGCATCCGCCAGATCCAGATGCAGATGGCCCAGCGCGGCGTGCGCAAGGCGGTGCCCACCGCCGACGTGGTCATCGTCAACCCCGAGCACTACGCGGTGGCGCTGAAATACGATGAGGAGCGCGCCGAGGCGCCCTTCATCATCGCCAAGGGCCTGGACGAGATGGCGCTCTACATCCGTCAGGTGGCTCAAGAGCATCAGGTGGACATCGTGCCGCTGCCGCCGCTGGCGCGCGCCGTCTACCACACCACCCAGGTCAACCAACAGATCCCCGCGCCGCTGTACCGAGCGGTGGCGCAAGTCCTGACCTATGTCATGCAACTCAAGGCCTTCCGCAACGGATCGCGCCGCAGCCAGCCGCGGCTGCCGGACGATTTGCCGATCCCGCGCGACATGGCCGATCCCAGAACCGCATCATGAACGCTTTCACTCGACTGCTGGCCGACATCGGCCGCCACAAGATCGCCGCCCCGCTGTTTTTGCTGGCCATACTGGCCATGGTGATGCTGCCCTTGCCGCCGATGGCGCTGGACATGCTGTTCACCTTCAACATCGTGCTGGCCATCATCGTCATCCTGGTCAGCGTCTCCGCCAAGCGGCCGCTGGACTTCTCCGCCTTCCCCACCATCATCCTGGCCACC
Organism: Chromobacterium sp. S0633; assembly: GCF_024158805.1. Lineage (NCBI taxonomy): Bacteria > Pseudomonadati > Pseudomonadota > Betaproteobacteria > Neisseriales > Chromobacteriaceae > Chromobacterium > Chromobacterium sp. S0633. The sequence continues at coordinate 12,921 of NZ_JAMZGH010000064.1, forward strand.
ACCCTGCTCAGGCTGTCGCTGAACGTGGCGTCCACCCGGGTGGTGCTGCTGCACGGCCATGAGGGCACCCACGCCGCCGGCCGGGTGATCGAGGCCTTCGGCCAGGTGGTGATAGGCGGCAACTTCGTCGTCGGCATGGTGGTCTTCGTCATCCTGATGATCATCAACTTCATGGTGGTGACCAAGGGCGCGGAACGGATCTCGGAAGTGTCCGCCCGCTTCACCCTGGACGCGCTGCCCGGCAAGCAGATGGCCATCGACGCCGACCTCAACGCCGGCCTGATCAATCAGGAGCAGGCGCAGCAGCGCCGCCGCGACATCGCCACCGAGGCCGATTTCTACGGCGCGATGGACGGCGCGTCCAAGTTCGTGCGCGGCGACGCCATCGCCGGCATCCTGATCCTGATCATCAATCTCTTCGGCGGCGTGGCCATCGGCGCGCTGATGCACGGCCTGTCCGCCGGCGACGCCTTCCGCCAGTACGCGCTGATGACCATAGGCGACGGCCTGGTGGCCCAGATCCCGGCCCTGCTGCTGTCCTCGGCCGCCGCCATCATCGTCACCCGCATCAGCGACGACGGCGACATGCAGGAGCAGGTGGGCAAGCAGATGCTGGCCTCCCCCACCGTGCTGATGAGCGCCGCCGGCATGATGCTGGTGCTGGCCGCCATCCCCGGCATGCCCTGGCCCACCTTCCTGGGCTTCGCGCTGCTGCTGGGCTTCGTCGCCTGGCGGATGCACCGCCGCCAGCAAGTGCTGCCGAACCAGCCGGACCCGGCGCTGGCGAAAAGCGCGCTGGCCGGCGACGCCGACATCGAACTGGAATGGGGCGCCCTGCCCTATGTCGACACCCTGGGCGTCAATCTGGGCTACAAGCTGGTGTCGCTGCTGGACAAGAGCCAGGGCGCGCCGCTGGCCAAGCGCGTGCGCGGCGTGCGCCAGAGCCTGAGCGAGGTCATGGGCGTGCTGATGCCGCCTGTGAACCTGCGCGACGACCTGCGCCTCAAGCCCTCGCAATACGCCATCCTGCTCAGCGGCAACACCGTGGCCGAGGGCGAGGTCTACGCCGACCGCCTGATGGCCATCCCCTCGCCGGAGCTGTACGGCGAAGTGGACGGCATGCCCGGCGTGGACCCGGCCTACGCGATGCCGGTGACCTGGATCCTGCCCGACGACAAGAGCAAGGCCTTGGGCCTAGGCTATCAGGTGGTGGACTGCGCCAGCGTGGTGGCCACCCATCTGAACAAGGTGATGCGCGAGCATCTGGCCGAGCTGTTCCGCCACGACGACGTGGCCGCCATCAACGAGCGGCTGTCGGCGCTGGCGCCCAAGCTCGCCTCCGCGCTGAACCAGGCGCTGCCGGCGCCCTTGCAGCTCAAGGCCTACCGCCAGCTGCTGACCGACAATGTGTCGCTGAAAGACATCGGCCCCATCGCCAACGCCCTGCTGGACGCCAGCGAAAGCAGCAAGGACCCCATCATGCTGGCGGCCGAGGTGCGCTGCGCGCTGAAACGCCAGATCGTGCAATCCATCCTGGGGCCGCGCGGCGAGATGAAGGCCTTCAATCTGTCCGCCGATCTGGAAAACCTGCTGCTGGGCGCGCTGAGCCAGGCGCAGCAAACTGGCAAGCCGCAGCTGGACAGCTTCCCCATCGACCCCAACGTGCTGCAGCAGCTGCAGGCCAATATGCCGGTGGTGCGCGACCAGATGAAACAGCTGGGCCACGCGCCCATCCTGCTGGTGATGCCGCAGATCCGCCCGCTGCTGGCGCGCTACGCGCGCTTGTTCGCGCCGGGCCTGCACGTGCTGTCCTACAACGAAGTGCCGGAAACCCGCGAAGTCAGCCTGACCGGCACCCTGGGCTGAGCGCCCGCCCACGATCAAGCCCGCCGCGGGCGCGCGTCGCCGCGCCCGCACGCTCTTCGCATGATATGCGAAATTACAACACCCTCCGCCTCAAGCCGTCCGCCTCCGCCCAAGCCGCCATCCGCCCAATAAAATCAAACATCTAGCCGCCATTCACCGGCCAAGCCTTACTAGGCCACAGGCATAACACAGCTCGAATCTGTACCAAGGAACAGGTTTCAATCTGTATGCCCAATTTTAAAATGAAAACCTTTTTTGCATTTTCAGCGAAAATTTTTCGCAAATTTTGCAAAAGCTGACTAATATCGGCTAAGTAGAAACCCCAGCGTCGACGTGCCCGCCCCTGCCCGGAAGGCCATCCGCCCTCCGCTCGCCGCCGCCGATAATGAAGAAAGACAGCAGCCCTCCGCCCGCGCCGGCGGCAAGCTGCGGATCAGAACGACCCGATAGTCGCCCTACTCCAAAGACATGCAAATGACACAGAACAAGCCAACCACTGAAATCATCAACGCCAATATCCGCACGCATCTGGAACAGCGCGGCCTGGCGGAGTCGCAACAGGTCAGCCTGATCGAGGAAGTACTGGGCCTGAGCGCGTCGCAAACCTACCGCAAGCTCAACGGCAGCAGCCAGTGGCAGTTGGGTCAATTGGAGAAGCTGGCGCAATACCTGGGCCTGCCCACCTCCGAGCTGTTGGTGTCGCAAGACAACCGCCGGCCGGTGCGGGTGCCGGACGCCGACCTGATCCCGGCCATCCTCCACCTGACCGACCACACCGAGGAAGCCCATTGCTGGATACAGCTGGGCGACGTGGTCCAGGACGATTCCATCTCGCCGCTCTTGCTGGCGCGCCGCCAGGGCGACAGCTGGCATGTGTATCCGGGCAGCCACGACCGCTGCATCAACGGCCACGAAGTCACGTATCTGGCGGTGCAGCCGCCCAAGCGCGCCAACAACAAGCGGCTGCTGGTGGCGGTGCTGGACGATATGGACGCCGACATCCTGGCGGCGGTGCTGGTGCGCCAGGGCCTGTTCGCCCTGCCCTACGAGTCCCCGTCCGAGCTGCTGGCCGCGCTGCCGCACGAGGAGTTCGACGCCTTCGTGCTGGACTGGGTGCTGGGCGACGACGATTGCATGAAAGTGATAGAAACCATACGCCAGCGCTCGGCCACCGTGCCCATCATCGTACTGACCGGCCACGCCGAGGAATACGAATCCGCCTTGCAGCAGGCGCTGCGCATCCAGGGCGTTTACTACATCGGCAAGCCCACGCCGGGCTCCATCCTGGCGCTGCAGATCACCAATGTGGTGACCGCGGCCCACGATCTGGAAGTCTGAGCAGACCCGCTCCAGCCGCCGCGCGCCATGAAAAAGCCCTGGATCTCCAGGGCTTTTTTCTGTCCGGCCATGCGCCGCCGCGTTCAGCCGCGTCTGGCCACCACGTCCAGCATCTGCCGCAGCTGGCCGGCGTCGAAGGGTTTGGCCAGGATGCCGGCGAAACGCTGGGCGCGCGGATCCTGAAACGCCTCCGGATAAGCGCTCATGCCGACGACGGCGGTCTGTTCGGCGCGCCGGCCGCTCCAGGCCCGCTCCGCCACCTGATAGCCGCTGTCCGCGCCCAGATGCATGTCCAGCAGCACGGTGTCGAAATCGGCCCGCTCCAGCGCCTGCTCGGCCAGCGCCGCCGTCTCCGCGGTGGCCACTTGGTAGCCGTCGCGCTGCAGCAGCTCGGCCAGGGTGTCGCGGATGTCGGCGTCGTCGTCCACGATCAGCACCGACTGCAGACCGGCCGACTCCAGCGCCTGCACCGGCAGGCGCACGGTGAAGCAGGCGCCCTTGCCCTCGGCGCTGTCCAGCTCAATGCAGCCGCCGAACAGATTGACCAACTCCTTGACGATGGACAGGCCCAGGCCGCAGCTGCCGGCGCGGCGGTGCTTGCCCTGGATGAAGGGCTGGAAAATGCGCTGCTGATACTCCAGCGGAATGCCCACGCCGGTGTCGCGCACCTGCAGCACCAGTTCATGGTGGCCGGTGGCGCGCAGGCAGGACACGCTGACCGTCACCGCGCCGCTGTCGGTGTAGCGGATGGCGTTGGACACCAGATTGCCCACCACCTGGCGCAGCCTGACCTCGTCCAGCACCACCTTGGCCGGCAGCGGCCCGGCCTGGTAGTTCAGCGCCAGGCCCTTGGCGTCGGCCAGCGGCCGCATCACGTCCATGGTGGCTTGCAGCACCTCGGCCAAGGGCATGGGCTGCGGATTCATCCGCAGCTTCATATTGCGGATGGCGCTGATGTCCATGATGTCGTGCACCTGGGCCGACAAATGCGACACGCTGGTTTTCAAACGCTGCAAGGCGGTGCGCGCGGTCTTCTGGCCGTCCGCCACCGGCTCCAGCAGCTCGATGCACACCTGCATGGACTGCAAGGGCGAGCGGATCTCGTGGCTCAGCGTGGCCAGGAAGGTGGTGCGGTCCAGCTCCATCGCCACCGTGGCCTGATGCGCGGACTGTTCCTTCTCCAGCAAGGCCTGTTTGGCGCTGGCCAAACGCTTGACCGAGCTGTAGCGCGACAACAGCAGGATGACCGCGCAGATCACGCCCCACAGCACCGATTGCAGATACAGCACATTGCTGCGCTGGCGGTCCAGGTCCTCCAGCCGCTCGGTGCGGCTCTTGACCTCGGCCACCCTCGCCTCCACGGCGAAGGCCATCAGTTGCGGCCGCAGCAGATCGATGCGCTCCAGCAGCGCCGGCGCCGAGTCCAGCGCCGGGTGGCTGAAGGCGGGGTCGTTGAACAATTGCTGGTAATCCGCCACCAGGGTGTCGAAGCCCTTCACCTGGCGCAGCAACATCTGCACCCGCACCGGCGCCGGTTCGGCAAACACGTGGAAACGGCTATTGGCCACTTCCAGCCGCCGCAACAACTCGTCTTGCTTGATGCGGCCTGCCTGGAAACCCACCAGCGCGGACTTGGCGCGCTCCATTTCCAGCTGGAACTGCGCCACCGACCAATACAAATCCTCGCTGCTATTGGCCACGGAATTGACCTTGCCCAGCTGGCTGATGCTGTAATACATGCCGCCGGCGGCGGTGATCAGCACCAGCAAGCCCACCCACAGCATGCGCCGGCCCTCCGGCCAGCCGCCCCAGCCGGAAATCAGCCGCCGCAGGCGGCTGAGCCAGCCCGGCGCGGCATCGGACGACGCTTGATTGTCCTGGTCCATCAGTTCACCACCAAACCGTCTATCTGCCAGATCAGCTTGGCGTCCAGCGCCGGCCCCTTGGCCGAATCCGGCATCTGCTCCAGCGGATACATCAACCACAAAGGCCCGTAGCGGGCCACGTTCATCGGCTGCTGATTGAAGCGGCGCGCCAGGATGGCGCGATACTTGACCAGCTCGCTGACCGGAATGGAATAGGTATAGTCGTTGAGCGCCACGAACTGGGCCTGGTGGCCGTAGGCGCCCACTTTATTCAGAATGTCCCGCACCAGCGGCCCGCTGAAGGTGGCCTTGGGCGTCCAGCTGGTGGCGGTGACCAGCGAAGTTTGCGGCAAGGCCATCAGCGCGCTCTCGCGGAACTCGTACACGCCGCGCGCCGAATCGGTGAAATGGCTGATCTTGCCCGACACCACCAGCAAAACCGGATCGTCGCCGGCCCGGCACGCTTGCGCCAGCAGGGCGAAAACCAGCAAGCAAAAGACTCTCTTCATCTTGGCCAACGCTTCACTTGATTGAAAAACCGTACCGCCGCGCGCTGCTGGGCAACAGCCGGCGGCAGTTGAGAACCCGTTCGCGATCCGCGGGCCGCTTCGGCCGCGGCGCCCGTTTCGCGGGCTTGCCCCGCGGGATGGCGAACAACTTCTAAAAAAAATCGGCACTCGGGACCGGTGCCGCTTCGCCGCCGCAAACGGCGCCGCCCGCGGGCGGCCCGTTCTGGCGGCCGGCTTACTCTTCCAGCAGACGCTTCACCACGTCCACGTATTCCTGCTTGGCCTCGTCGCTGCCCTTGCCTTTCAGCTTTTCCCAGGCGTCGAATTTGGCGCGGTTGATGAAGTCCATCATGCCCGGGCGCTCGCCGGCGGCGTCGCCTTCGGTCGCCTGCTTGAACAGCGCGTACAGCTGCAACAGGGTCTGGTTGTCCGGACGCTCGGACAGGGTCTTGACATCGGCCTGAGCCTGGGTGAACAGAGTCTGCAGATCAGACATGGGAATTCCTTTGTTGAAGACCGGGACGTTCGTACGCCCCTGATTGGAGATGTTAGCCTCCGGCAAGCAGCGCCGGAGAGCGGAATTTACCACGAACCCGCGCCCTTGGTCAGCCGCCGGCCCGGCGTCCGGCCTCAATTTTGTTCCACCGGCCCGCTCCAAGGCCGCCCTGGCCCGGGAGAGCCTTGAACAGGCTTGAGAACGTGTTCGCGATCTCGCGAGCTAAGGCGAGACAAGGCGAAAACGTCTGAGAAAGCGGAGTGCGCACGCGGCGCATGAGCCTTTCGAAGGGGCGCTCACCGTGCAACGCCCCGCGACGCGCGGCAGATCGTAAACCGCTTCTAAGGCCGGCTCGGCGCCGCCGTTTCCGTCAACGGCGCCGTCTCCAGCAGAATTCGTTTATAGCTCTTCACCGCAATGCCGTCTTTGCGCGCAGGCAAGAAGCGCGCGCGCCGGAACGGCTCCAGCTGCGCGTCGCCGTCCGCCGGCGCCGCGCCCGCCCATTGCGCCGCGTCCACCCCGCCCTGCTCATTGATATAGACGCGCAGCTCGAACACCGGCGGATCCCCAGGCATATCGGCCAGTATCGGCGGCACGATGGGCTCCAGCGGCTCCGCCAGGCGTTCCAGCTGTCCGGCCGGATAATAAAGGTCCAGGCCCAGCCGCTGCGGCAGCCCCTCATCGGCGGCGGCGGCTTGCTCGCCGTTTGCCGCCGGCGCGGAGGCTTCCGGCGCGGGGGCGGACGCGGACGCCGGCAGCGTCTCCTGCCGCGGCGCCGACGCCTCCGCCAAGGCTTGCGACGCCCCGGGCCCGGTCATGGCC
>NZ_JAMZGH010000065.1:0-19804 GCF_024158805.1 Chromobacterium sp. S0633
CATGTGAAAGTAGGACACCGCCAGACGCCCCATTGCAAAGCCCAGCTCACACGAGCTGGGCTTTATGCATTGTGCTGTTGAACGGCGACACGGAAGCCTCCCCAAAGGGAGGCTTTGTTGCGTCCGCGGTCCGCTTACTTTTTGAGTTTGGCGGCTTTGCTCGCCGCCGGTTTGACTGTCGGAGCTTCCTGCGCTTTCGCCTGTCTGTCCGGTGCGATCTCGGTCAGCAACTGCTCCAGCAGCTTGCTGCGAGAGGCGATGTGATGGTCGAAGCGCCAGTCTTTCAGCAGGTCGATGGCGACGTCGAAGTAGCGCATGTCGATATCGTAGAGCAGGCTGAGGTCGAAAGAGCGGCCCATTTCCAGTGCGGTCGCCAGTTCCTTGAGCACTTGCATTTGCTGCGGGTCATGTCCTTCTTCGATGAAACGGCGAATCTTCTTGGCGGCATTCATGGGGGAGGCTCCCTTGTTGGCAATGCGCCTATCTTAGCCAATGTCGCCGGGGCTGTAACTTGCATTGGCGCAAAGCCGGACGGCTACGCCGCCTTCCATCCCTTCTGCGGCGTCGCCGCTGTCCTGAATACCACCCAAAAGAACTATTTCGATTAGATCGTTTTTCCTCGGTCTTGCCCACGTCTGGCGAATGGGTTTCCCGGCGCGCGAGCAGTATGGTGTGAGTATGGAGTTGGACTGACCGGCCGCCAGGCCGCTGAGGGAGGAAAGATGACATCCGCGGCGTACAAGCAGTATTCAGTGCTGGCCGTCAGCACTTTTGCTTTCACCGTCTGTTTCATGGTGTGGATGATGATGGGCGTGGTGGGCATTCCGGTGAAGCAGCAACTGGGGCTGAACGAGACCGAGTTCGGCATTCTGGTGGCGATGCCGGTGTTGTCGGGTTCGCTGGTGCGGGTGCCCTTGGGGATCTGGACCGACCGCTGTGGCGGCCGCATCGTTTTGTTCTGCCTGATGCTGAGCGCGGTGCTGCCGATTTATCTGATGGAGTTCGCCTCCCAGTATTGGCATTTCTTGCTGATTGGGCTGTTCATCGGCTTGGCGGGCGGCAGTTTTTCGGTGGGCACGCCCTATGTGGCGCGCTGGTTCGACGCGCGGCATCAGGGTATGGCGATGGGCGTGTTCGGCGCGGGCAATTCCGGTGCGGCGGTGAATAAATTCGTGGCGCCGGCCTTGATCGCGCTGGGCGGCTGGACACTGGTGCCCCAGGTTTACGCCGGGGTAATGCTGGCTGCGGCGCTGCTGTTTTGGTTTTGCAGTTATCACAATCCAGCGCACTTGAGCGGAGGGAGCCAGCGTTTCGTCGATCAACTGCGAGTGATGCGCGATCCCCGGGTTTGGCGCTACTCGCAGTATTACTCGGTGGTGTTTGGCGGCTATGTCGGCTTGTCGCTGTGGCTGACCAAGTATTTTGTCGGCGAGTACGGCTTTGATATGAAAACCGCGGCTTTTCTTGCCGCCTGTTTTTCCTTGCCGGGCGGCGTACTGCGCGCGATCGGCGGCTGGATGTCGGATCGCTTCGGCGCGTACCGGACCACCTGGTGGGTGATGTGGGTGTTATGGGTGTGCTTCTTCGTCTTGTCCTATCCGCAGACTGAGATGGTGGTGGCCACCGTCAAGGGACCGTGGAGCCTGCATATCGGTTTGAACTCGGTGCTATTCACCGCGGTGTTGTTCATCGCCGGCGTGGCGATGGCGGTGGGTAAGGCTTCGGTGTTCAAGTTCATCGCCAATGATTTTCCCGACAATATCGGCGCGGTGTCCGGCGTGGTGGGCCTGGCCGGCGGACTGGCCGGTTTCGTGTTGCCGATTTTGTTCGGCGCGCTGGTGGACCTCGCCGGGGTGCGTTCCAGCTGTTTCATGCTGCTGTACGGCACGGTCTGCGTCAGCCTGGTCTGGATGCATTACTCGTTCAAGCCGGTGGCCGCGGAGCGTTTGCGTCTGGCCACCGCCAGTCGTTGAGTTTGAGTTGCATGGCGGCGCCTTGACGCGCGCCGCCTTTAAAAGATTGTCAAATAGCGCTGGTCTGGCCATGACTCGGGCCGGCGGGGAGGGTTGAGTCATGTCTTATGTCATCAAACGGTGGGAACCGGAAAGCGCCGAGTTCTGGCAACAAGAAGGCCAGAGCATTGCGCGGCGCAATTTGTGGATTTCGATTCCGTGTCTGACGCTGGCTTTCGTCATTTCGGTATTGTGGAGCGTGGTGACCTTGAACCTGCCGAACGCGGGTTTCAATTACACCAAGGATCAGCTGTTTTTGCTGACGGCGCTGCCGGCGCTGTCCGGCGCGACCTTGCGCATTTTTTATTCCTTCATGCCGTCCATTGTGGGCGGGCGCAAATGGACGACCTTGTCCACCGCCTCGCTGTTGATTCCGGCGATATGGCTGGGCTTTGCGGTGCAGGATCCCACGACGTCTTACCCGGTGATGCTGGCGATCGCCTTGCTGTGCGGGCTGGGCAGCGGCAATTTCGCCAGCTCCATGGCCAATATCGCTTACTTTTTCCCCAAGGCGCAGAAGGGCGCGGCCAACGGCTTGAACGCGGGTTTCGGCAACCTCGGCGTGTCCTTGGCCCAGTTCGTGATTCCGCTGGTGGTGACCGGCGGCATGTTCGGCGCCTTTGGCGGCGATGCGCAGCATTATGTCAAGGATGGGGTGGAAAAGAGCTTGTGGCTGCAGAACGCCGGCTTCGTCTGGGTGCCGTTCATTGTTTTGGCCACGGCGGCGGCCTGGTTCGGCATGAACGATCTGGCGGACGCCAAGGCCTCGTTCACAGAGCAGGCGGTGATTTTCCGCCGCAAGCATAATTGGCTGATGTGCTGGCTGTACATTGGCACTTTCGGCAGCTTCATCGGTTTTGCCGGCGCTTTCGCCCTGCTGACCAAGACGCAGTTTCCGGAGGTGCCGGTGGCCAAGTTCGCCTTTATCGGCCCCTTGCTCGGTGCTCTGGTGCGCCCGATAGGCGGCGTGATCTCGGACAAGCTCGGCGGCGCGCGGGTGACCATGTGGGTGTTCGCGGTGATGGCCTTGGCGGTGGTGGGGGTGTTGCACTTCCTGCCGGCGCATGACGCGGCCGGGCAGTTGAGCGGCGGCAGCTTTGCCGGCTTCTTCGCCATGTTCCTCTTGCTGTTCACCATGGCCGGCGTGGGCAATGGTTCGACTTACCGAATGATTCCAACCATCTTCACCACCGGGCGGCTGCGCGCGGCGGCCGGTCGCGGCGATGACGCGCGCAAGCAGGCCGAGGCGGACGGGGTCAAGGAGTCGGCCGCGGCTGGCGGCTTCATCAGCGCCATTGGCGCTTACGGCGGCTATTTCATTCCGCAGAGCTTTGGCGCGTCCATGAAGGCGACCGGCGGCGCGGAGCCGGCGCTGTTGTGCTTCATTGTTTTCTATATCAGCTGCATCGCCTTGTGCTGGTGGTTCTATGCGCGCAAGAACGCGGAAGTGAGTTGCTGACAGGCTAAACGGCCGATGGAAACGAAACCGGCGAGGCGTCAAGACGATGCCTCGCCGGTTTGTCTTTATATAGGGCTGAAGCCGTTTGGCTGGAGCGCGGCGCTCCTGCCTAGCCGGACAGACGCTTCAGGGCAGTTTGACGATGTAGTTGGGACCGCCTTCCCGCGCTTTTTGCAGCGCTTCGTTCAAGCGTTCCAGCATGGGTTTGGGCGTGTTTTCGCTGCCGCGCAGAGCGCTCAGCCCGACGCAGGCGGCCGCCTTGCGCTCTTCCCCCTGGTAGACGAAGCTGAGCTGGCGCAGCGATTTGATCAGCCTGCGCGCCAGTTCGTTGGCGCCGCTTACGCCGGTGTTGGGCAGCAGAATAATGAAGGCGTCGTCTTCGCGCTGGGCCACCAGATCGCTGTCGCGCGTGCTTTGCAGGCACAGGCTGCCGGCCAGGCGCAGCAAGTGGCGGTGCGCCGAGCCCTCGTCAAGCTCCGGCATCGGCTCGGGCACGTTCATCAGGCTGAGGATCAGGCCGGAGACGGCGCCGCCGTAGCGGCGCGCGCGGCCGGTTTCGGCATGGGCGGCGGAGAGCAGGCGGTGCATGCCGGCCACGCCGGTCAATTTGTCGTCGTCGGCTTGCTTGTCTTCTGCGCGCAGGCTTTTCATCAGGCTGATCGAGCGCTCCACCAGATTGCGCTCAAAATCCAGCAACTGGCTCATGACCTTGGTTTCCGTCCGGTCGCTGAAGCTGTAGACCAGCATGAGCGCGCCTTCCAGCTCCACCTCGCGCAGCGACATCTGCACCTCGAAGCGGCGTCCGCCGCTGGCTTGCAAGGAGAGCGAGCGGTTGTAGATCATGCTGGTGCGGCGCAGTTCGCCGGCCAGCAGTTCGCTGTCCGCGGGATCCGGCAGAAAGCGGGAGAAGGGCTGGCCAATCAGATCGCCGTGCGGAGTGGCCAGCAGGATGGCGGCCAACTGGTTGGCGCTGACGATCTGGCCGTCTGCGGGAAGCGCGATGATCAAGGCGCCCTGTACGGTGTCGATCAGCGATTGGAAGGCTTGCAGTATCGCCATAGGGGCTCTCCGTAAGTCGCGTGAGGCCGGCGAGTTCGCTCCTGGCGTGGCCAGGTGCGTAGCAGTGGGGCCGCTGGTCTTAAAGCGGCTGACAAACTCCAGGCGCCGCGTGGCATCGGCTCGCCGTCTTGCTTGCGCTGTCCGGCCGGCGCGCCTTGCTTGCCGCGTGGAACTGTTTTTTGTCCGCCGCTCTAAGTGTATTCCCTGAGTACAGATATTTCATGCTCAACTTAATTGAGAGTGGATTGTCATGCCCATCTTTGCCGGGAAATGACCGTACTTGCGCTGGGAGTCGGAATTAATTGCCTGCGTACGCTGGAAATTGCCATCAATCATGGTAAATTCGTGTTTGTACGCAAAATACACTAGCGAGAACCGTAGCCCGTCGCCACCCCTGACGCGGCTTTCGGCCCGCCCACACGGCGGTTTTCTCTCCCTTGCCCGGCTTGCCGGGTCCCTTCCGTTCGCTTCCGGGCTTCATGATCTGGCCTGGCGCGAGCCGCGCCTTACCGGCGCAAAACAGCACCTTTGCCGCTGCGGCGATCGCGTTTGGGCGCGGGCGTCGATCTCGGCGATTCAAGAACAAATATTCGGACAAAGAAGCAGACTGCATCATGGCAAGATCACAATGGGGCTCGCGCCTCGGTTTCATCCTCGCTGCCGCCGGCTCGGCCATTGGGCTGGGGGCGATCTGGAAATTTCCCTATGTCGCCGCCACCAATGGCGGCGGCGCCTTCCTGTTTATTTACCTGGGCATTTGCCTGACGCTGGGCCTGGCCCTGATGCTGGCCGAGATGGCCTTGGGGCGCGCGTCCAAGGCCGGCGCCGTCGGCGCTTTCCGGCAGTTGGCCGGCGGCGGCTGGCCCGTCATCGGTTATATGAGCGTCTTGGTGTGTTTCCTGATTCTGTCCTTCTACAGCGTGGTGGGCGGCTGGACCATCGCCTACATCGTCAAGGCGCTGGGCGGCGGCATCATGACGTCGGACGCCAAGACTCTGGGCGCCATCTTCAGCGGCTTCATCAGCGATCCGCTGGAGCCCATCGCCTACCATGCCGGCTTCGCCTTGCTGACGGTGTGGGTGGTGGCCGGCGGGGTGCAGAAGGGCATTGAAAACCTGTCCAAGTTCCTGATGCCGGCCTTGTTCGTGCTGATGCTGGTGCTGATCGCACGCGGCCTGACGCTGCCGGGCGCTTGGGAAGGCGTCAAGTATTTCGTGGCGCCGGATTTCTCCAAGGTCAGCAGCGCCATGCTGGTGGACGCCTTGGGGCTGGCCTTCTTTTCGCTGTCGCTGGGCCTGGGCATCATGATCACCTACGGTTCTTACGTCAGCAAAGAGTCCAATCTGCTGGGTTCGGCCCTATGGGTGATCGCCTTGACGGTGGCCACCTGCTTCCTGGCCGGCCTGATGGTGCTGCCGGCGGTGTTCGCCTTCGGCTTCGACCCCTCGGCGGGTCCGGGCCTGACCTTCATCACCATGCCGGCGGTGTTCGCCCACCTGCCGCTGGGGCAGGTGTTCGCGGTGATGTTCTTCTGCCTGCTGCTGCTGGCGGCGCTGACGTCTTCGGTGTCCTTGCTGGAGGTGGTGACCAGCTTCGCGATGGACGAGTTCGGCCTCAAGCGCACGCAATCCGCCTGGGTGATGACGCTGGGCATTTTCCTGCTGGGCATACCCGCTTCGCTGTCGCTGGGCGTGTGGAGCGATTACCTGCTGTTCGGCATGAGCTTTTTCGATTTTCTGGATTACCTCACGTCCAAGCTGCTGATGCCGGTGGGCGAGCTGTTGCTGGCCTTGTTCGTGGGCTGGAAGGCTTGGCCTGTGGTGCGCCGCGAGTTGAGCGGCGACGGCGCCGGCCGCGGCATGCGCCTGATGCGCGGCTTCTGCATGGCGATGGCGCCGGCCTTGATAGGCTGGATCATGATCGCCAGCCTGCGCGCGGCCTGATTGCCGCAGCCCCGCAACCCGCCGCTTTCGCGGCGGGTTTTTCTTTGCGCGCGCGTCCTGCTTGCGCGCGTCTCATGCCACTGTGTTTGCCTTGTCCAGCCATTGCCTATAGTTAGAGCGGTTGGCCGCTGCGTCAGGGTTGGGCTCCGGCGGTCCTTGGTCCATGGCTTGCGAACAGGATACCCGATGCACTTCCGTCTGAAGCTGGTGCACAAGCTGGCCTTGTTGATCGCTCCGCTGGTGCTGCTCTTGCTGTGCGGGGCCTTGTGGTTTGCCTTTACGCAGTGGCGGACGGTACAGGCTTTGCAGCGCGACCAGGCGCTGGTGGACGATGTGCAGCAAGTGGGGGCGCTGATTCACGCCTTGCAGATCGAGCGCGGCCTGAGCAACCGCTATCTGAACGAGCATAAGCCGATGCCGGCCGCCTTGCCGCGGCAAAAGGCGCAGGCCGACGCGCTGTTGACCCGCTTGCGCCAGCCGCCGGGCGACGAGTTGTCGCGCAAGGCCGGCCTGTTTCTTTCCCAGCAACTGCCGGCGGCGGAGCTGCTCTCGACCTTGCGCCGCGATGTGGCGCAGCGCCATATTTCGCCGCTGCCGGCGTTTGAACGCTACACCGAAATCATCGAGCGGCTCTCCAAGGTCATCACCCTGTTCTATTCGCAAAGCGAGGACGTGCGCGCCTTGGTGCAGCAATGGTCCGCCTTGCATTGCCAGACGGAGTACACCGGCCGCGCCCGCGGCTTGATCGGCGGAGTGCTGGCGGTGGGCAGTTTCAATATCAACGAGTTCCGCCTGGCCAGCGGCATGGTGTCGCAGGAGGCGCTGTGCCGCAGCCTGTACCGGCAGAACGACGGCGACGAACGTCTGCTGGCCCAGGCGATGGACGCGAGCGGGGCGTACGAGTCGCTGCGCGACGCGGTGCTGGCGCGCGGCCCGGGCGCGATGCAGAGCTTGTCCAGCGAAGAGTGGTTCGACGTGGCCAGCCGGCGCATCGACGCTTTGCTGGAAGTGCAGAACGCGGTGTTGATCCGGATCCGCGACGCGCTGGCGGCGCAGCAGTCCGCCGCGCGCTGGCAAAGCTGGCTGGCGTTGGCGGTGTTGGCCGGGGTGTTGCTGCCCATCGCCGCCGCGCTGCTGCTGGCGCGCAGCATCCTGCGGACCTTGGGCGCGGAGCCGGACGAGGTGGCGCAGGGCATGCGGGAGCTGGCCGGCGGTCAACTGGACTTCCGGCTGCGGCTGGCTTCGTCTGACGACAACAGCCTGGCCGCGCACATCCGCCAGATGGGGCGGAAGCTGAGCGGGGTGATTCTACAGGTGCAGCAGGACGCGGACGCGGTGGCCAACGCCTCGCTGCAATTGAACAGCGCATCGCAGGGCCTGTCCGACAGCGCCTGCCGCACTTCTTCCGACATCGAGCAAACCAGCCACGCGGTGGACGAGATCGCCGGGCAGATGTTCGCGATGGCTCGCGACGCCAGCCGCAGCGGCGATGTCGCCAGCGAAGCCGCGCGTCAGGCCGAGGAGGGCAGGCGGGTTGTCGGCGAAACCATAGAGGCGATGCATGTGATCGCCCAGCGTACCGACATCATCGACGACATCGCCTATCAGACCAATTTGCTGGCGCTCAACGCCGCCATCGAGGCGGCGCGCGCCGGCGAGCTGGGCCGCGGCTTCGCCGTGGTGGCGGACGAGGTGCGCAAGCTGGCGATGCGCAGCCAGACCGCGGCCAAGGAGATCGGCCAGGTGGCGGCCGGCAGCGTGAGGCTGGCGGAAGAGGCCGGCAAGAGCCTGAGCGCCATCGTCGAATCCAGCCAGCAAACCCGGCAGCTGGTGCGGGACATCTCCAAGGAGGCCGTGGCCCAGGCGCAGCACGTGGGCGGCATCAATCAGGTGATGCAGGGCCTGAGCCAGCTGTCCCAGGGCAACGCCGCCGCCAGCGAGCAATTGTCGGCGGCGGCGCAGGAAGTGTCGCAGCGGGCCGGCAGCCTGCGCCGGCAAATGGCCTATTTCCGGCGGCCAACCGACGTTTAGCGCACTTCGCGCATATCGTCGCGCTGGACGCGCAGCCGCACAGGCGCGCCGTCGGCCAGCAAATCCGCCGGGTTGCGGTTCAGCCGGTCCACCTGCAGCAGCGCGCCGGCGCTTTCCACCTGATAACGGACGACATTGCCCAGCAACTGGCGCTGCTTCACCACCGCCGGCAGGCTGTCCGTTTCCGCGCTGTCGCCGGGCAGCAATTGAATGGACTCCGGGCGGATCGCCAGATGGCCCTGGATGTCCAGGCCGAACAGCGCCCGGCTGTCGCCGGCGGACAGCAGATTGTAATTGCCCATGAAGCGGGCGACGAATTCGGTGGCCGGCTGGGTGTAGATGGTTTCGGCGGCGCCCTCCTGCTCCACCTTGCCCTGATTCATCACGAAGATGCGGTCGGACAGGGTCAGCGCTTCTTCCTGGTCGTGGGTCACGAAAATAGTGGTCAGTCCCAGCCGGCGCTGAATGTCGCGGATCTGCTCGCGCAGATTCTTGCGGATGCGCGCGTCCAGCGCAGACAGCGGCTCGTCCAGCAGCAGAATGCGCGGCTCCACCACCAGCGCGCGCGCCAGCGCCACCCGCTGGCGTTGGCCGCCGGAGAGCTGATGCGGGTAGTGGCCCTCCTTGCCGGACAGCTCCACCAGCGCCAGCGCATCCGCCACCTTGCGGCGGATATCGGCGGCCGGCCGCTTCTGCATCTTCAAGCCGAAGGCGATGTTTTCGCCGGCGTTCATATTGGGAAACAGCGCATAGCTCTGAAACACCATGCCGATGCCGCGTTTTTGCGGCGTGCAGGCGGTGATGTCCTCGCCCTGCAGGCGGATGGCGCCGCCGCTGGGGGTTTCAAAGCCGGCGATCATGCGTAGCACCGTGGTTTTGCCGCAGCCGGACGGGCCGAGGAAGGTGACGAACTCGCCGGCCTCCACCCGCATATTGAAGTCGTGCACCACCGTGTGCTGGCCGTAGCGCTTGTTGAGGTGCTGGATGTCCAGGTATGCCATATGGGGTCTCTCTTATTCTGTCGCCGACGCCTCGCGCAGCGCGCGACGGTGACGGCCGGCCACCTGCAGCAGGCCCATGGCCGCCCAGGTGATCAAAAAGGCGATGATGGCCAGCGCCGCCGGCTCGTAGGCCCGGTTGGCGCCGATCAATTGCAGATAAGGGCCGAAGGCCGGCCGCGCCAGCAAGCTGGCCATGGTGAATTCGCCGATGACGATGGCGAAGGTCAGAAAAGCGCCGGACAGCAGCGCGGATTGGATATTGGGGAAGATCACCCGCAGCAGAATCACCCGCCAGCCGCCGCCCAGGCTTTGCGCCGCCTCGGCCAGCGAACGCACGTCGATGGCGGACAGGCCGGCGTCGATGGAACGGTATAGATAGGGCAGGGCCAGCGTCACATAGCTGCAGACCAGCAAGAGATCGGTGCCGCGCTCGCTGCCGGTCAGGGGCAGCCAGGCGTCGCTGCCGAACAGGCGCAGATAGCCGAACACGATGACGATGGCCGGAATCACCAGCGGCAGCAAGGTGATGAACTCCACCAGCGGACGCAGCCGCGGCAGGCGGAGCTGGATCCAGAAGGCGGTGGGCGCCACCAGCAGGAGGCCGATGACGATGGTGAACACGGCCATCAGCGCGGAATAGGCGAAGCTTTGCTGAAAGCCGGGGTCTTGCAGCACCAGCTTGTAGGCTTCGAAGCTATAGCCTTCGCGCAGCATCTTCAGGCTGAACTCGAAGGTGGCCAACAACGGCAGCAAGAAGTACAGGCCGCCGGCGACGACGGCGATCCAGGCGCCCAGGCGCGACGACGGTTTGTGGACAGGCTGGCGTTTCATGCCCGGCTCCTTTCCGCGCGGCCGCGCAGCCAGATGTAGGCGGCGTTGGACAGGCCGGTCACCACGATCATGCCCAAGGCCAGCGCGTAGCCCAGGTTCTGGTCGTGCAGCACATCGCCGCGGATTTGCGCGTACAGCAGGATGGTGACGATGTTGAGCGAGCTGCCGGTCAGCGCGTAGGCGGTGGCCACCGCGCCGAAGGCGTTGGCGAACAGCAGCAGCGCCGCGCCCAGGATGCTGGGCCACAGCACCGGCAGCGCGATGCGGCTCCAGTAGGCGAAGGCGGAACCGCCCAGGCTGTCGCAGGCCTCGCGCCATTCGGTTTTAAGGCCGTCTATGGCCGGGCTGACGATCAGCACCATCAGCGGAATCTGGAAATACAGATAGGTCAGCGTCAGGCCGCTGAAGCTGAGAATGCTGAAACCGCCGGCGTAGAGATCGAAGTCCAGATAGCGGCGCAGCAACACCGTCACCAGGCCCATGCGGCCCAGCGTGGCCAGGAAGGCGAAGGCCAGCGGCACGCCGGCGAAGTTGGACGCCACGCCGGAAAAGGTGGCCAGCGTCGGGCGGATCCAGTCCGGCAGCCGGCCGCGGATCGCCGCCAGGGCCAGCAACAGACCGAAGGCCGCGCCCAAGAGCGCGGAGGCGGCGCTGATCTGCAAGCTGATCTTGTAGGCGTCGAGAATCGCCGGCTCGAACAGCCGGGCGATATTGTTCAGCGTGAAATGGCCGTCGGCGTCCTGGAAGGCGCCCAGCAGCAGTCGGGCGGTGGGCAGCAGCAGGAAGAGCAGCGCAAACAGGAAGAACGGCGCCACGCCCAGCCAGGACAGCGAGACGAAGCCGCCGCCGGCGCGGCGCGGCGACGCCGGGCCGGAACGGCCGGCGAGAGAGTCGGAAGATGCGGACATGAGGGCGTGTTTCCAAAGAGAGCCCGCGCGCGGCGACGGCGCCGCGCGCTAAGGGGATGAGGCCGGCTTACTTGACGTTGCTGCCCACCACGCCGTCCCACTGCTTGGTGATCACCGCCTTGTAAGCCTCTTGCTGTTCCAGCGTGGGGAACAGGGCCTTCTTATAGGCGGCGGCGTCCGGCATCCGGCTCAGCAAGTCCTGCGGGATTTTCTTGCGCGCGGCCAGATCGTTGAAGCGGGTGGGGTGGCAATAGCCCTTGAGCCAGGCCAGTTGGCCTTCGTCGGAGAACAGGTATTCCTGCCACAGCTTGGCGGCGTTGGGGTGCGGCGCGTAAGCGCTGATGCCCTGGGCGTAAACGCCGGCCACCACGCCGCTCTTGGGCACCACCACTTCCACCTTGGGGTTGCCCTTCAAGGTGTCGCGGTCGGCCAGCGCGTTGTAGTCCCAGCGGATCACGATGGGGGTGCTGCCCTGGGCCAGCGAAGCCGCCTTGCCGATCACCGGCACGAAATTGCCGCTCTTGTTCAACTGCGCGAAAAACTTGAGGCCGGCGTCGGCGGCCTTGGCCACATTGCCCTTGGACTGGGACAGGCCGGCGGCGAACACGCCCTGGATCGCCTGGTTGGCGGCGCGCGGGTCGCCGGCCAGCGCCACCGCGTTCTTGTACTCCGGCTTCAGCAGGTCGCTCCAGTCGGTCGGCGTCTTGGCGACCAGATCCTTGTTCACCTCGAAGGCCAGCACGCCGTAGTAATCGCCGTACCAATAGCCGTCCTTGTCCTTGACGCTGTCCGGAATGGTTTTCCAGTTGGAGACTTTGTAAGGCTGCAACAGGCCGGCGGCCTTGGCTTGCGGGCCGAAGGACAGGCCCACGTCGATCACGTCCGGCGCCTGCGGGCCCTTATTGTTCTTGTTGGCCTTGATCGCCTCCAGTTCGTCGGCGGAGCCGGCGTCCGGATTGAGTTCGTTCACCTTGATGCCGTACTTGGCCTTGAAGCCGGCGATCACGCCGCCGTAGCCGCACCAGTCATGGGGCAGGGCGATCACGTTCAGCTCGCCCTCTTTCTTGGCGGCCTGGATCAGCGCGCTCAGATTATCGGCGAAAGCGGTGTTGGCCAGCAGGGCCAGCGCGCCCAGAACGGCGCAGCGCAACGGTGTATTCATGGCATCCATCCCTTTGGACTAGGTCAAATAAAAGCGATGCTGATGGTATTCCGTGTAGATGACATTTCGGTTTAGCTCGCATGGCAGTTTGATTGCATGTCGGTGACAAATCGGCGCAAGGCCGGCCGGCGGCGCTGGCGGCCAGTCATTTCCTTGTCATTTTTTCTTGGTAAAAAGCCGGCGGAGACCTGATTGCTGGACTAGTCCTGATGCCTGAATCGAAACCGCTTTCCCAGGCCGCGCGCATCCGCGCCGCCTTATTGCAGCAAATCGACGGCGGCCTGCTGCGGCCGGGCGGCCGCCTGCCGTCGGAGCGCGCGCTGGCGGAGTTGTTCGCCACCACCCGCATCACCTTGAAGGAGGCCTTGGGCGTGCTGGAGGCCGAAGGGCGGGTCTACCGAGAAGAACGGCGCGGCTGGTTTCTCGCGTTTCCGCGGCTGGAATACGCGCCGCTTTACGGCAACCATTTCCAGCGCATGGCCGACGCCCAGCAGCGCGCGGCGGAAACCCGGCTCTTGAGCGTGGAAACCGTGCTGGCCTCGCCCGAGCTGTGCCGGGCGCTGGCCGTGCCGCCGCTCAGCTCCTTGTGGAAAATCTGCCGTCAACGCAGCCTGGACGGCCGGGTGGCGCTATACGTGGAGCACTTCCTGAGACCGGAGCGCTTCCCGGACATCCAGGAGCTGGATTTGAGTCAATCGCTGACCGGTTTGTACCGCCGCCATTACGGCATCGAATACGCGGCGGCGGCTTTCGATATCCTGCCGGCGGCGGCGCAAGGCCGCGTGGCGCAAGCGCTGATGCTGGCCGAGGGCAGCCCCGTTCTGCTGGTGCGCCGGATCAATCGAGACGCCGCCGGCGAGACGCTGGACTGCGATTACGAGTACTGGCGGCACGACGCGGTGCGTCTGCGCGTGGACAGTCCTGCCGCGGTCGCGGCGAATTGAGCTACTATCGCGGCATTGGACACTGTTTGCAGGAGATCGCATGAGCCGCGTTTTAGTGTTGTACACCGGTGGCACCATAGGCATGACCGAAACCCCGGACGGCCTGGCGCCGTCTCCAGGCCTGTTGCCCGGCCTGCTGGAACGTTTCCGCCGGCCCGGCCTGGATTTCGACGTGGTCGAGTTCGACGAGTTGATCGACTCCTCCGCCATCGAGCCGCGCCACTGGAACCGCATCATCGCCGCGCTGGCCGAGCGTTACGGCGACTACGACGGCTTCGTCGTCATCCACGGCACCGACACCATGGCCTATACCGCCGGCGCGCTGGCCTTCGCTCTGCGCGGGCTGGGCAAGCCGGTGGTGCTGACCGGCGCGCAGCTGCCGCTGCTGCACCCGCGCTCCGACGGCTGGAATAATGTCGCCGACGCGCTGGAGGCGGCCTGCCAGCCTGAGCTGTGCGAAGTCGTCATCGCCTTCGACCGCCTGCTGCTGCGCGGCAGCCGCGCCCGCAAGCTGGATGTGGAGCATTTCGCCGGCTTCGGCTCGCCCAACGCCGAACCGCTGGCCCGCTTCGCCATCCATCCGCACTGGAACAAGGCCGCCTGGTTGCCGGGGCAGGGCGAATTCCAGCCCAAGGCGCTGCGCGAAGACCTGAGCATCGCCTGCCTGTTCCTGAGTCCGGGGCAGGGCGCGGCGCTGGCCGGCCGCCTGATGGCGGACCCGATGTTGGACGCGGCGGTGCTGATGAGCTACGGCAGCGGCAACGCGCCGGCCGATCCGGCGCTGCTGGACGGGGTGAAGGCCCTGACCGCGCGCGGCGGCGCCGTGCTCAACATCACCCAGGCGCCGCGCGGCGCGGTGGAGGTGGGCGCTTACGCCGCCAGCCAGCCGCTGGCGCGCGCCGGCGCGGTGGCCGGGGCGGACCTGACGCCGGAAGCGGCGCTGGCCAAGCTGCACGTGCTGCTGTCCGCCGGTCTCAGCGGACAGCAACTGGCGGCGCAATTGGCTAAGCCCTTGCGCGGCGAGATGAGCGCGCATTAAGACGCCGTGCGCGACCCAGGCTGCTCATTTTTTGAGCGGCCTTTTTTTGTGCCGGTTTTTCAGGGCTTTGCCGCGCTTGTCCACAACTCGCCCACACGGCTTTGCACCTTGGGTGTGGGCAAACGGGAAAATGGGCGCGACGGGGCCGGGCCGGCGATGGACGGCGTGCGGCGCATGCCGTCGTCTTGAATTGGCGCTGATTTTTGCTTAAAAAATAAGCAAAAGAAAATGCGCTTGGCGGAACAAGGACTTGGCCGCTTTATCCACAATTGTCCCACATGGCTTTTCACGCTGGATGTGGGTAATCCATCGGTCTGCCTATTTTTTGATCTTCACGGTCAAATCCATTTTGCGGCAAGGGCTTAGCTTCCTTGTCCACAGCTGGCGCACAGGGCTGTCCCCTTTGCTTGTTGAGAACAGCGGCCCGGCTGTTGATAGCGCGGCAAGCGGCGTATAATTGACCGCTTTTCCGTATTTTGAGAGCAGCCGGATGTCAGAAGGCGCGGCGCGGCCGTTGAAGATCGCCATCGTGGGGCCGGAGTCCTGCGGCAAGACCACGCTGGCGCGCGCGCTGGCGGCGGCGCTGAACGAGGCGGGCATCGCCGCCGCCTGGGTGCCGGAATACGCGCGCGATTATTTCGCCGCGCGGCCGTACCGCTCCACGCCGGAAATCATAGAGGAAGTGGCGCGTGGACAGTTGGCGGCGGAACAGTCCTTGGCCGGCGGCGTCCAAGTTTTGTTGTGCGACACCACCGCCTTGAATTGCAAGATCTGGAGCGAAGTGGCGCACGGGCATTGCAGCCCCGGCTTGCTCGCGCTGTGTCGGCCCGGCGATTACGCCTTGACCCTGCTGGCCGAGCCGGACATCCCCTGGGAGCCGGACCCGCTGCGCAGCCACCCGACCCAGCGCGATTGGCTGTTCGGCCTCTACCGGCAGGCGCTGCAAGACGCGGGCGTTGACGCGACGCGGGTGAGCGGCGCGCATGAAAGGCGCATGGCTCAGGCGCGGGCGGCGTTGGCCGCCCTCTGGCCGGGCGAGTTGCCTAAATTTTGAGCGCAAAGAATAAAGCGCTGGAAATTCAGCAAATTGCCGCAATTATCCACAACAGGCCCACAAGCTTGTCCTGCCATGGCGTGGATAGTTGTCGGCGATAGATTAAAAAATAAGCGACAGTAAAAAGGCGTGAAAAATGAAGGCGCTGCGGTTCTTGTCCACAGCCCGCTCACAGCCCTGTCCCAATCGAGTGTGCAAAAATGAACGAAACCTTTGAATTGAGCGGCGAATACATCGCCTTGTGCGACCTGCTGAAAATCTGCAATGTCTGCGATTCCGGCGGCGCCGCCAAACATTTCATCGCCGAAGGCAATGTGCGAGTGGACGGCCAGGAGGAACTGCGCAAGACCTGCAAGATCCGCGCCGGCCAGCAGGTCAGCGGCGAAGGCTTTTCCATCCGCGTCGTGGCGGCATGAACGACGACGACTTCGACCCGCCGCCGGAAGCGCCCGAGCCCCCGCCGGACGACGCTTGCTGCGGCAGCGGCTGCGACCCGTGCATCTGGGACAGCTATAACGCCTTGATGACGGAATACCGCGCCAAACTGGCCGCCTGGGAGTTGCGCGAAGCCGCGCGCCAGGCCGCCGCCAACGGACAATAAGCATGGCCAGCATCGATCTGCATTTCCACTCCCACGCCTCCGACGGCGCTTTGCCGCCGGAGCAGGTGATCGCGCGCGCCGCCGAGCGCGAAGCCACCCTGGTGGCGCTGACCGACCACGACTGCACCCACGGCCTGGCCGCGGCGCGGGCCGAGGCGGCGCGCCAGGGCCTGGCCTTCCTCAACGGCGTCGAAGTCTCGGTTACCTGGGGCAAGCACACCGTGCACATCGTCGGCCTGGGCATAGACCCGGACCAGCCGACCTTGGCCGCCGGCCTGCAATCCATCCGCGACGGACGCGTCAACCGCGCGCGGCAGATGTCGGACGAACTGGTCAAGGTGGGCATTCAGGGCGCGTTCGACGGCGCGATGGCCTTGTGCGACAACCCGGAAATGATAGGCCGCACCCACTTCGCCCGCTTCCTGGTCAATAGCGGCCAGGTCAAGGACGTGCGCACCGTGTTCCGCAAATTCCTGACGCCGGGCAAGCCCGGCTACGTGGCGCACGAATGGGCCGGCCTGGAAGACGCGGTGGGCTGGATTCTGGCCGGCGGCGGCGAGGCGGTGATCGCCCATCCCGGCCGCTACGATATGGGCCGCACCCTGATCGAGCGGCTGATCAACGATTTCAAGCAGGCCGGCGGCCGCGGCATTGAAGTGGCCAGCGGCAGCCACAGCCTGGACGATATGCACAAGTTCGCCTTGCTGGCGGACCGCCACGAACTGTACTCCAGCGCCGGCAGCGATTTCCACGCTCCAGGCGAGGGCGGCCGCGACGTCGGCCGCACCGACGACCTGCCGCCGATCTGCAAACCCATCTGGGACGCGCTGGCCGCGC
Source organism: Chromobacterium sp. S0633 (assembly GCF_024158805.1). NCBI lineage: Bacteria > Pseudomonadati > Pseudomonadota > Betaproteobacteria > Neisseriales > Chromobacteriaceae > Chromobacterium > Chromobacterium sp. S0633. Next base: position 16,882 of record NZ_JAMZGH010000065.1, read on the forward strand.
GCATCATCCGGCCGGCGGACCCGGCACAAGGCTGACCCACATGGCACAGTTTTTCATGATCCATCCGGACAATCCGCAAGCGCGGCTGGTGCGCGAAGCGGTGAAAATCCTGCGCGAGGGCGGGGTGGTGGTCTATCCCACCGACTCCTGTTACGCCTTGGGCTGCATGCTGGGCGACAAGCCGGCGATGGAGCGCATCCTGGATATCCGCCAGCTGGACCTGCGTCACCACCTGACCCTGGTCTGCCACAATCTGTCGGAGCTGGCCAATTACGCCAAGGTGGACAACAGCCAGTTCCGCATGTTGAAGGCCGCCACCCCCGGCAGCTACACCTTCATCCTGCAAGCCACCCGCGAAGTGCCGCGCCGCACCCTGCACCCCAAGCGCTCCACCATCGGGCTGCGGGTGCCGGACCACAAGGTGGCGCTGGCCCTGCTGGAAGAGCTGGGCGAACCCATCCTGTCCTGTACCCTGATGCTGCCCGGCGACGAGGAACCGCTGACCGACCCGTATGAAATCCGCGAGCGGCTGGAGCACGCGGTGGACGCGGTGATAGACGGCGGCTGGTGCGGCACCGAGCCCACCACCGTGATCGACATGACCGAGGGCGTGGAGCTGCTGCGTCGCGGCAAGGGCGACCCGTCGCCGTTTGGCCTATAAACTCCGCTTTTGCCTCCCAACACCGTTTTCAACCCACAAGAGACATCATGGGCGACATTAACCTGATCCAGAAAATCACCATTTACGCGCTGCCGGTGCTGTTCGCCATCACCCTGCACGAGGCCGCCCACGCTTACGCCGCGCGCCGTTTCGGCGACAGCACCGCCTATATGATGGGGCGGATGACGCTGAACCCGCTCAAGCACATCGACCCGATCGGCACCGTGCTGCTGCCCTTGCTGTCGGTGACGCTGGGCGGCTTCATCTTTGGCTGGGCCAAGCCGGTGCCGGTCAACTTCGGCGCGCTGCGCAAGCCGCGCGAGCACGGCCGGCTGGTGGCCGCCGCCGGGCCCGCCTCCAATCTGCTGATGATGCTGATGTGGGTGCTGCTGTTCAAACTGGCCATCGGCATGGATACCAGCTACAGCGAGCCGCTGGCGCTGATGAGCCAGGCCGGCATCGGCATCAATATCTCGCTGATGCTGCTCAATCTGCTGCCCATCCTGCCGCTGGACGGCGGCCGCATCGTGGAGAGCTTTCTGCCGCCCGGCATGGCCTGGAAGTACGCCAAGCTGGAGCCTTACGGCATGTGGGTGCTGCTGGCCTTGATCTTCACCGGCCTGCTGACCACCATTTTGCGGCCGTTCTACGGCCTGATGTACGGCCTGGTGCGCGCCCTGATCTAAGAGTGTGTTTACGATCTTGCGAGCTAGAGCGAGACAAGGCGTATTCCCCGTGTAACGCTCCACGACGCGCAGCAGATCGTAAACCGACTCTGAAGCGCCCGGCTCACCCCTATCCTGACGCGCCGGACTTCGTTTCCGGCGCGGTCGCGCTTATTTTCTGAAACGGAATTCAAACATGTTCGCCAACCGCATTCTCTCCGGCATGCGCCCCACCGGCAGCCTGCACCTTGGCCACTACCACGGCGTGATCAAGAACTGGGTACAGCTGCAAAGCACTCACGACTGCTACTTCATGGTGGCGGACTGGCATGCGCTGACCACCAATTACGACGACGTCTCCATCATTGGCAAGAGCGTGTGGGACATGGTGATAGATTGGCTGGCCGCCGGCGTGGACCCGGAACAGGCCACCGTCTTCATCCAGTCCAAAGTGCCGCAGCACGCGGAACTGCACCTGGCGCTGTCCATGGTGACCCCGCTGTCCTGGCTGGAGCGCGTACCCACCTACAAGGACCAGATCGAAAAACTGTCCACCAAGGACCTGGGCACTTACGGCTTCCTCGGCTACCCGCTGCTGCAGGCCGCCGACATCCTGATCTACAAGGCCGGCCTGGTGCCGGTGGGCGAAGACCAGGTGCCGCACATCGAGCTGACCCGCGAAGTGGCGCGCCGCTTCAACAACCTGTTTGGCCGCGAACCCAACTTCGAAGAACTGGCCCGCGCCGCGGTGAAGAAGATAGGCAAGGCCGGCAAGGAGTTCGACCGCCTGCGCACCGCCTATCTGCAAGACGGCAACGCCGAAGCCTTGGCCGGCGCGCGCGAAATCCTGGCCGCCAGCCAGAACCTGGGGGCGGCGGACCGCGAGCGGCTGTTTGGCTGGCTGGAGAACAAGGGCAAGAGCATTCTGGCCGAATGCGAGGCGATGCTGACCGAGGCGTCCAAGATGCCGGGCCTGGACGGTCAGAAGATGTCCAAGTCCTACGGCAACACCATCACCATGCGCGAAGACCCGGCCACCGTCACCAAAAAAGTGCGGGCGATGCCGACCGATCCGGCCCGCGTGCGCCGCACCGATCCGGGCAGCCCGGACAAATGCCCGGTATGGCAGCTGCACCAGGTGTACAGCGACGCCGATACCCGCGAATGGGTGAAGCAGGGCTGTACCAGCGCCGGCATCGGTTGCCTGGACTGCAAGCAACCGGTGATAGACGGCGTACTCCGCGAACAGCAGCCGATGTTTGAACGCGCCGAGCAGTATCTGAGCAATCCCAAGCTGGTCAAGGAAGTGGTGGCCGCCGGCAACGCCAAGGCCGAGCAAGTGGCGCGCGCCACCATGCAGGACGTCAAGGCAGCGATGGGGCTGGGCTACTGAGCGTCTGACCCGCCCTGGCTTGCCAGTCCTGGGCGGGTAGGCTGGCTACCGCCTCACTACGACCATGACCACGGCCGCGGCGGAAGCGGCGGCGCGTCCGGGTCGTTGGGGTGCGGCGGCGTCAAGCCGCGCCAGGCTTCCAGTTCCGCCATGTCCTGCTTACGCGCCTCCCAGGCCCTCAGCATCAGCGGCGTCGGCTGCCAC
>NZ_JAMZGH010000066.1:0-19095 GCF_024158805.1 Chromobacterium sp. S0633
GTCCGGAGCGGCTGCCCAAGCTGGCCGAGGCAGAAGCGCCGCGGCTGTTGGCGGCGCGGCAAAGCCGGGAACAGCCCGCGGACAAGGCGGAGGCGCGGGACAGCGAGCAGGCCTCGCAATCCGCGCCGGCCGCCAGCAGCGCCGCGCCGCGGGCCGACGCCGGGGAGGTCGCCGCCGCGCCGTTCAATAGCGAGGGCGTGGCGCGCGCGCTGAAGCAGAGCTGGGAGGGACGGGTGCAAAGCCATCTGGCGCGTTTCCGCCGCTATCCGGAAGACGCCAGCCGCCGCCGCCGCGACGGGGTGGTCAAGATGAGCTTCGTCGTCGACGCCGACGGCCGGGTTTTGTCCAGCCAGCAATTGGCCGGCTCCGGCACCGCCTCGCTGGACCGCGAGGCCGCCGCCATGCTGCAGCGCGCCCAGCCCTTGCCGGCGCCGCCGGCGGATCTGCTCAAGGGCGGCCGGGTCAGCGTCAGCCTGCCGATGCGCTTCGAGCTGAACGAGTCTTAAGCCCGGTTCCGCTCCCGTCCTGTAGCGCCTATCCATCCGGTTTTTCGCGTCGCCGCCGGCGGCGCGCATCCTGAATCGAGGTTCGCATGAAGTTGAATTCCCATCTGTCCGCGGCGGCGCTGGCCGGCGTCTTGCTGGCGTTCGCGCCGGCCGCGTCCGCGGACGCGCCGCCGCAGGCCGAACGCCGGCCGCAAAAGTTGGAAGCGCACGGGGACGTGCGCGTCGACGACTACGCCTGGCTGCGCGACGACAGCCGCAGCCGGCCGGACGTGCTGGCCCATCTGGAAGCGGAAAACCGCTACGCCGAAGCCCAGCTGGCGGCCGCCGAGCCGCTGCGCCGCACGCTGTTGGCCGAGATGCGGGCGCGCATCGGCGAGCGCGACAGCTCGCCGCCCTTTGTCGACGGCGGCTGGCGCTATCGCGAAAGCTATGCGCCGGGCGGCCAGCAGCCGCGGCTGGAGCGTCAGCCCGCCGCCGGCGGCCGCTGGCAGTTGCTGCTGGACGGGAGCGAACGCGCCGCCGGCCAGCGTTACTACCGCTTGGGCGCCTGGAGCGTGGCCGCCGGCCGGCCCATGCTGGCGGCGGCGGAAGACCTGGGCGCGCGCGGCGCCTCGCGGCTGTCGCTGCGCGATCTGTCCAGCGGCCGCTGGCTGCCGGAAACGCTGGAGCAGGCGTCCGGCAGCCTGCAGTGGAGCGCAGACGGCGGCAGCCTGTTTTACGTCAAGCTGCACCCGCAAACCCTGCGTCCCTACCAGCTCTACCGCCATCGCCCCGGCCAGCCGCAGAGCCGGGACGCGCTGGTTTACCAGGAAGACGACGAGGCCTTCTCGCTGAACCTGTCCAATACCGCCTCGCGCCGCTATCTGCAATTGATCGCCAGCAGCGCCGACAGCTCGGAAACCTGGCTGCTGGACGCGCATGCGCCGGACGCGCCGCCGCGGCGTTTCGCCGCGCGCCGGCCGGGCCGCGAATACTATCTGGATCACTACCGCGACCGCTTCTACCTGCGTTCCAACCACGAGGGCGGGCGCTTCGGCCTGTACCGCGCGGCGGCGCCGGGCGCGGATTGGGAGGCGGTGCTGCCGCCCGACCCCAAGCGCGAGCTGGACAGCTTCCAGCTGTTCCGCCGCTACCTGGTGGTTAAGGAGCGCGCGGACGGGCTGACCCGCATCCGCCGCATCGCCTGGCGGGGCGGCGAGGAGCGCAGCCTGGCTTTCCCGGACCCGAGCTACCGCGCCTGGCTGGCCTACAACCCGGACCCGGACAGCGGCCGCCTGCGTTACGGCTATTCCTCGATGAGCACGCCGACCTCCACCTATGAATGGGACATGGCCAGCGGCGGCAGCCGTCTGTTGCAGCGCAAGGCGATCGCCGGCTATCGGGCCGGGGACTATCGCAGCGAGCGGGTCTGGCTGACGATGCGCGACGGCGCGCGCGCGCCGGTGTCCTTGGTCTACCGCAAATCCTTGTTCCGCAAAGGCGGCAATCCCTTGCTGGCCTATGGCTACGGCGCTTACGGCACCAGCATGGACGCCGCCTTCGGCAGCCAGCAACTCAGCCTGCTGGACCGAGGCTTCGTGTTCGCCATCGTCCACGTGCGCGGCGGCGGGGAACTGGGCGAGGACTGGCACCGCCAGGGCAAGCTGGAACGCAAGATCAACAGCTTCAACGATTTCGTGGACGCCGGCCGCGGCCTGCTGCGCCAGGGCTACGCCGCGCCCGGCCGCTTGTACGCGATGGGCGGCAGCGCCGGCGGCCTGCTGGTGGCCGCGGCGATGAACCAGGCGCCGGAGCTGTTCCGCGCGGTGGTGGCGCAAGTGCCCTTCGTCGACGTGCTCTCCACCATGCAGGACCCGACGCTGCCGCTGACCACGGGCGAGTACGGCGAGTGGGGCAATCCGGAACGGGCCGAGGCCTACCGCTGGATCAAGGCTTACAGTCCTTATGACAATGTGGCCGCGCGACGCTACCCGCATCTGCTGGTCAGCGCCGGCCTGCACGACGGCCAGGTGCCGTACTGGGAGCCGGCCAAATGGGTGGCCAAGCTGCGCGAGCGGCAATGGCCGGGCCAGCGCCTGTTGCTGTTCACCGACATGACGGCCGGCCATCGCGGCCAGTCCGGCCGCTTGAACCGGCTGGAGGCGGCGGCGCGCGATTACGCCTTCCTGCTGACGGTGGACGCCGAGCCGCCGTCCCCGTCCGCGGCGCAAGCCGGAAGCTAATCTTGATCCCCGCCGCCGGCCGCGCCGGCGGCGGGCTGGAGCCTGTCGCCATGTCCATTTCGTCCCCCGCCTGGCCGCCTGGCCCGCGGCTCTCCTGTTCCAAGCCGTCCGTTTTCGCGCCTGACGCGGCGGACGGCGATCACTGTGGAGAGTTTGCTTGTGAAAAAGAAAATGATGGCCCGGCTGGTCGGCGCCGCGCTGGCGGTGGCAGCCGCTCCGGCCAGCGCGGCGGAAAGCGCCGCCGGGCAGGGGAATGTTGAATTCAAACCTTTGGTGGTGTCCGGAGACGCGCTGAGCGACGAGCAGCGCGCGCTGGAGAAACCCGGCGCGGTCAGCAGCCGCGGTGAAAACACCAGGCTGCAATCGCTGGACAGCATCCTGCGCGGGATTCCCGGCACCTATACCCAGATCGACCCCGGCCAGGGCGCGGTCAGCGTCAATATCCGCGGCCTGAGCGGCCTGGGCCGGGTCAACACTATGATAGACGGCGTCAGCCAGAACTATTACGGTTCGGCGCCGTCCTCCTTGAGCCACGGCGCAGCGCCGTCAAGTTCCTTCGGCGCGCTGATCGATCCCAACTTCATCGTCGGCGTCGACGTCACGCGCGGCACCGGCGGCGGCGCCAGCGGCGTCAACGCGCTGGCGGGCAGCGCCAACTTCCGCACTCTGGGCGTGGAAGACGTGATCTTCGACGGCCAACAGCAGGGCGCGCGCCTGAAGTACAGCGTGGGCAGCAACGGCCTGGGCCGCAGCGGCATGGCGGCCGGCGCGGCGCGGACGGAACTGGCGCCCGGCGTGCGCTTCGGCCTGCTGGGGGCGATCAGCAGCAGCTCGATAGGCGGCAATTATCGCAACGCGCAGGGCGTGGACAGCGAGGCCTTCGGCTTCGGCTACGACGAGCACTTCACCCAGAACCCGCAGTCGCAGATGTTCAAGGCCAATCTGCGCGTGGGCGATGTCCACGAGGCGGAACTGTCCGCGCGGCGCTATCGCAACAACTTCGTGCGCCGCGACATCCAGAGCGACGACTTCTACCTGAAGTACAACTACACCCCGCATTCGGAATGGCTGGACTTTTCCGTGCTGGCCAGCCACGGCCGCGGCCGCCAGGCCTATCAGCGCGGTTCCCTGTTCAGCTTCTACAACAGCAGCACGGACAACATCGGCGACGCGCTGGAAGCGCGCAACAGCAGCCGTTTCAGCCTGGCCGGCGGCGACGCCACGCTGAGCGTCGGCGGCAAGTGGATGCGCAACCGCTTCACCCGCAATGTGAACAGCATGGTGCAAAGCACCGACGACAACCCGGACGCCAACCAGCAGGCGATAGAAAACAATATATTCGCGCCGGCCGGCCGCCAGGAAATCCGCAGCCTGTTCACCGGCCTGGAGTTCCGCCGCGGCATTTACACGCTGCAGGCGGATCTCAACTACAGCCGCTTCGCGCTCAGCGGCCATAAGCCGGCTTGCGATCCGCGCGTGGAATGCTTCCCGCAAGGCGCGGCCGACATCAAGCTGGAAGAAAGCGCGTTCAACCCCTCGCTCTTGCTGTCCGCCGAGATCAAACCCTGGTTCCAGCCCTTCGCCAGCTATGCGCGCACCATGCGCGGGCCGAATCCGCAAGAGGTCTTCTTCGCCAATTCCGGCGGCCAGTCGATGAACCCCTTCCTGAAAAGCGAACGCGCCGAAACCTACCAATTGGGCGTGACGTCGATGTTCCACGGCCTGCTGAGCGAGCGCGACACCCTGCGCACCAAGGCGCTGTTCTACCGTAGCCGCATCGCCGACTACATCTCCAGCCAGGCCTTCAATGTGTGCAAGGGCGGACGCAAGTGCACGCTGGACGAGTTTTGGTCCAATAGCTCCGACGACTACAACGACGGCATGACCATCTACACCAATTCGCTGACCCCGGTGCGCACCCGCGGTTTCGAGCTGGAGGCGGACTACGACGCCGGCTTCGTCTACGCGCGGCTGTCTTACAGCCGCGAGCACACCAGTCAGCCGACCTCCTTCGCCAGCGGCATGTTCTCCGTCGGCAATGTCAGCGAGCTGCCGGACGAGTACTACACGCTGGATCTGGGCAGCCGCTGGCTGGAGCGCAAGCTGGAAGTGGGTGCGCTGTTCAAGCGCGACGGCGCCAACCGCCGGCTGTCGCCGGACCAGTTGCAGGACGACAGTACCAGCGCCTATCTCAAGGAGGAGCAGAAGGCCAATCCGGTCATCATCGACCTCTACGCCAGCTATCGCGTCAACAAGCAATGGCTGATCCGCGCCGGCGTGCGCAACCTGGCCAACCGCAGCTACTCCGAGCCGCTGAACACCTTGAATTCGCTTCCGTCGCAGTCGCCCGACATCTCGCCCAACAGCACGGCGCGCGGCCGCAGTTATATGCTGGCCACCGAACTGCGCTTTTAAGAAGCTGCGTACGATTTGCTGCGCGTCGGCGATACGGCGTTGAAAACGCCTTGTCTCGCCTGAGCTCGCGAGATCATAAACAGGTTCAAAGCCAGGTCGTCTCAGGGTAGATTGTCCAGGTTCCGGCATGACCGGAACCTGGACAAGACCAAACGACAAAGGAGATCTCCATGAACAAGCTCAGCCGCGCGGCCATCGCCGCCTTGTGCGCGCTCAGCGTAGGACACGGCGCGCAGGCCGCTGAGGCCGACAATCGCAACGGCCCGTCCGGCAACGGCGGCAATAATCTGCTGATCGCCGCCGCGGCCTGGAAGCAGACCGCGGCGGAATACCGCGCGCTCTACCATCAGGCTTTCAATCTGGCGCGGATGCGGCTGGATCAGGCGCTGGCGGCGCGCAAGCCCGGCGACAAACCGCTGGCGGTGATCACCGACATCGACGACACCGTGCTCAACGCCGTCAATTACTGGGGCTATCTGATCCAGCAGGACCGGGATTTCTTCGACGACACGATCTGGGACAAATGGATTCCGGAAAACAAGCTGACCGCCACGCCCGGCGCGCTGGACTTCTTCAACTACGCCCAATCCCAGGGCGTGGAAGTGTTCTACGTCAGCAGCCGCGATCAGGGCGACAAGACCTATGAATACGCGCTGGGCAATCTGCGGGCCGCCGGTTTTCCCTTCGTCGACGAAAAGCACGTGACCATTCTGCGCGACAGCTCCAACAAGGAGCCGCGGCAGAAGGAGATCGCCGCCCAATACCATGTGGTGGCGATGTTGGGCGACAATCTCAATGATTTTCAGCGCAAATACTATGTGAAGGATGTGGACGAGCGCGCGCGCTTGATGGAGGAGGACCGCGAGCTGTTCGGCCGCAAATTCATCCTGATGCCCAATCCCACCGACGGCCACTGGATGCGGGCGATCTTCGGCGACTCCGAGCCGCCGGCCTCGGACCGCAACCGCGAGATTTTCAAGAAGGCGGCCAGCAAGTCCGCCTGGAAGCCGGCGCCCTGAGCGGCCGGGCCCGGCGGGCGTTTGCGTCGCGCCGGGCCGGCCACTATGATAGCCGCGGGAGCGCCGCGCGCTGCCCTCGCTTCCGCGGCCGGCAAGGCCCGCCGCGGGTTTGATTCCTCCTCAATGTCTTGAAGCCATGTCCGCCGACGCCACCGCCCCTCTTTCCCCGTCCGATTCTTCCGCCGCGCGCGAACTGGAGCCGGCCATCGCCCCTCATTTGCAATTGCTGGCGCACAGCGCCGGCGAGGAGGTGAGCCGGACCCGCGCCGGGCTCGGCCTGCTGCTGCTGTGGCTGAGCGACGACGTGCTGGGCGCGGTGAACGCGGATTTGCAGGCCTTGGACGTGACCGAGAGCAAGCTGAACGTATTGATGCTGTTTTCGCTGCAAGAGCAGGGCTGGTGGCGGAACGGGCCGCTGACCCCGTCGGCGATCGCCGATTATCTGGGCGTGACCCGCTCCACCGTCACCGGCCAGCTGGACTGGCTGGAACGGCGCGGCCTGCTGCAACGGCAACTGCGCGACGAAGACCGCCGCAGCCTGGGGCTGAGCCTGACCGAGGCTGGCCGGGAACTGCTGAGACAGGCGCTGCCGGGCTTCTGGCGCGCCTGCCAGCGCCTGACCGAGGCGCTGGACGAGAGCGAATGCGCGGCGCTTTGGCCTTTGCTCGCCAAAGTGTGGTGCCGGCTGAAAGCGGACTGAGGCCGCTTTCTCAGCGCGGCGCGCTGGGCTGAGCGCCGGCCGCCGCCAAGGCGTCCGCGCGGGCGCGGTCGCTGGCCTTGCAGCGGCAATGGCCGATCTGGTGCAGCTCTATCAGGTGGCCGGCCGGATCGCGCAGGAACAACTGCGTCAATTCCGGCGCGGCGACGTTGGCCTGCCGCCAGTGGGCGATGCCTTGCCGCAGCAATTCCGCCTCCGCCTGGGCGATGTCCCGCACCGCCAGCGCCACATGATTGTCCACCGGATCCTGATCCGCGCCCTGAGCGTACGGCGACACGCCGTCGTTGCCCAGCAGATGGATCTGGCAGTCGTTGCCCAGATCCAGGAAAAACCCGGGCACCCCGGGGATGTGCCAGCGGCCGGCGTCGGCGTCTAGGCCCAGGACGTCGCGGTAAAACGCGCCCATGGCCTCAACCAGGCTCAGAGGCATGCGCAAGCCATGATGGTGCAATTCCAATACTTCGATAGCCATTAGTGTGCTTCCTTAAGTGGAGGGTGACGATAGAGGCGGCCGCCTGTCGCCATATAGTACGTTATACGTACTATACGTCAAGCGTATTTTAAGCGGGACAGACGGAAACCTCAGCCAAGCCAGCAAGCCGCGCGCCAACGGCTATATTGCCTTCATGCAATGCGGGTAGTTTTTCATGCGGATTATTTTAAATAACAAATTTAAATAGAAAAAAAATTTGCTATCTAATTGGATGGAATCTAATATCTGTTTAATGACTTGTAACTTGATGTTGAGATAGACCTTGACGGGCCAAGCATGACGCGAAATCTATTCACCAGCCTGGCGGCTGGTTTGTTGTTGGCCGGCGGCGCGGCGGGAGCGGAAACGCCGGTCTGGAAACAGCCGGAGTACGCGGCGGCCATCGTCCAGGCCCGGGCGGGGCAGACCGCGCCGGCGCTGGCGCTATTGGAGCGGGAGCGCGCGCGCGGACCGTTGCCCGCGCCCTTGCTGGACGATTATCTGACCCTGCTGTGCTGGAGCGGACGCGGCACGGAGGCCCTGCGGCTGCTGCCCGGACATGAGGCCGAGATGTCGGCGGACACCCTGGCGCACTTGGCGCGAGCGGCGCGCGATCAGCGCGACGCGGCGGAAGCGACGCGGCTGTACCGCGTGTTGCTGGCGCGTCAGCCCGCGGCCGGCTATCGCGCCGGCCTGGCCATGGCCCAGGCCGAAGCCGGACAGGCCGCCGCCGCGCTGGCCACGCTGGACGCCGCGCCGCCCGGCGCGCCGGCCGACGAACTGGAGCTGAGCCGCGCGCGCGCTTACGTCTTGCTGCAAAGCGGGGACCTGACCCAGGCGCTGGATTATCTGATCCGCGCGCGGACGCGCTTTCCCGGAGACCCGGAACTGGAACGCAGCTATCTGGGCTGCCTGTTGCGCCTGGGCGCGCCATGGCAGGCGGACCAGGCGTCTGTCGCGGATCCCCGGCTGGCTTTGCAGATCGATTTCGACCGCGCGGCGACCTTGAGCCGTTGGGGACGCATTCAGGAAAGCCAGGACAGCGGGCCGGGCCGGCACACGCAAACCGACGCGGCGCTGAAGCTCAACCAGGACATCGCGGCGCGGCCGGAAGCCGCGCGGCCGCCGTTCGCCGCGCTGGCGGCGGACGACCGCGTGCAAATGCTGCAGCAGCGCGGCCTGTCGGCGCAGGCCGTCGCCCTGGACCGGCAGAGCGCCGGCCAGGCGTGGTCGCCGTACGCCCGCGCGGCCTTGGCCGACGCCTATCTCAACCAGCGCCAGCCGCTGCGCGCCGAGGAACTGTACCGCTCGGCGCTGCGCGACGCGCCGCAGGCGGACGAGGCCTTGGATTGGCGCATCGGCCTGGTCTACGCCCTGCTGGAGTCCGGCCAGCACGCGGCCTGCCGCCGGGAACTGGCCGCCTTGCAAGCCGCCACGCCCCGGCAGAAGACCGAGCGCGCCAGCGGCCGACGCGTGTTCAATCCGGCGTTTCAGCGCGTGGCCTTGCTGGACGCGATGGTCACCGCCTATCAAGAGGACACCCGCGGCGGCTGGGAGCGGATGGAAGCCCTACTGGACGAGGCGTCGTTCAATCCGGAGCTGCGGCAGAACCAGGGCAGCCTGGCCCTGATGCGCGGCTGGCCGCGGCGGGCGCGCGGCGTGTTCACCCGGCTGGGCGTGGACGAACCGGACCAGCCGGAAGCGGCGGCGACCGGCTTGGCCGGCGCGGCGCTGGACTTGCAGGAGCTGGACGAGGCGGACCGTCAGTTGCAACGGCTGAACGAACTGGACGTGGACAACGCCGGCGTGCGCCAGTTGCGGGAGCGCGCCCGGCTGGAACGGCGGCCGGAGCTGGTGCTGGAAGGGAAGAAGGATTTGAGTGGCGGCCAGGGCGCGGGCGAGCAGAACGCCTGGGAGAGCTCGGCGCGGCTGTATTCGTCGCCGTTCGGCCACTGGCGCTTGTTCGGCCTGCATCAGCTGCAACGCGCCAGTTATGTGAACGAGACGGCGTCGGCCCGTTACGAGGCGCTGGGCATGGGCGCGGAATGGCGGGGCGAGCAGGGGCGAGGCGAATTCGGCCTGACCGGCCAGATCGACGGCGGACGGCGCGGCGGCGCTTTCGCCGGCTACGACTGGACGCCGGACGACTATTGGACGCTGGGCGCGCGCTTTGAATTGAACAGCGCCGAAGCGCCGTTGAAAGGCCGCCTGGACGATGTGCGCGGCAACCGGACCCAACTGAGCCTGCAGTACCGCGCCGACGACTACCGCAGCTACGCCTTGCAAGCCGAGGCCCTGTCCTTGTCCGACGGCAATCTGCGCCGCGCGGTGTCCGCCAACTGGGACCAGCGCTGGGTCAGTGGACCGCGCTACAAACTCAACACCATTTTGACGCTGGCGGCCAGCGCCAACGACGCGGTGACGTCCGCCCGCTATTTCAATCCGCGCGCCGACGGCGAGGCCTCGGTGACGGCGATGCAGGAATGGAAGCTGTGGGGCGAATACGAAACCACCTGGCATCAGCGCCTGGGGCTGACGCTGGGCACTTACACCCAGCGCGACTTCGGCGCCGGCGGCGTGTGGGGGCTGCTGTTGGAACAGGAGTGGCGCTGGGGCAGCCGCGGCAGCCTGCGTTACGGCTTCACCCGGGTGCGCCACCCCTATGACGGCAAGGCGGAAACCGGCAACAAGGTTTATCTCAATCTGGATTGGCGCTTCTGATGAAAATGAAACAATGGCTGGCGGCCCTGACGACGGCCTGCCTGTTGTGGACCGGCTGGGCGCAAGCGGCGGCCGGGCGCTTGGTGATTCTGTGCTACCACGAGGTGGACAAGACCGACAGCGGCGCCTCGGACCCGTTCGCGGTGGACGCCCGCGCGCTGGTGAAGCAAATGGAGTGGATGCGCGGCCAGGGCTACAGCTTCGTCAGCCTGCAACAGGTGCTGGACGACCGCGCCGGCGGCAAGCCTTTGCCGGACAAGGCGGTGCTGCTGACTTTCGACGACGGCTACCGCAGCGTGTACACCAATGTCTATCCGGTGCTGAAGCTGTTCCGGGCGCCGGCCGTGATCGCGCTGGTGGGCAGCTGGCTGGAAGCGCCCGAGGGCAGCCAGGTCAGCTACGGCGACGGCGTGGCGGGGCGGAGCAAATTCCTGAGCTGGGCGCAGATCCGCGAAATGCGGGCCAGCGGCCTGGTGGAAGTGGCCAGCCACAGCTACGCCTCGCATCTGGGCGTATTGGCCAATCCCCAGGGCAATCTGGAACCGGCGCTGACCGCCCGCGCTTTCCGCGCCGGCGGCTATGAAAGCGAATCGGCCTATCTGGCGCGCATCCGCGACGATTTGCGCCGCAACAGCGCGCTGCTCAAGGCGCGGCTGGGCGTGGCGCCCAGGGCGATGGTATGGCCCTACGGCAGCTACTCGCCGCAAGCGGCGGGGGTGGCGGCGCAGGAGGGCATGCCGGTGACCATGGGGCTGGGCGCGGGCATCAACGTCCGCGACACCCCGCTGTCCTCGCTGCGCCGGGTGTTGCTGGACGCCAATATGGATCTGGGCGATCTGGCTTATCAATTCAAGCAGCTCAACGGCTGGCCGGACGGCGTCCGGCCGGAACCCAGCCGCATCATGCACGTGGACCTGGACTACATCTACGATCCCGATCCCAAACGCCAGGACGAAAACCTGGGCCGGCTGCTGGACCGGGTCAAGGCCATGGGCGCGAGCACCGTTTACCTGCAGGCCTTCGCCGATCCCGACGGCGACGGCGTGGCGCAAGCGCTGTATTTCCCCAACCGCCACCTGCCGATGCGCGCGGACCTGTTCAACCGCGCCGCCTGGCAATTGCAGACCCGGGCCAATGTCAGGGTTTACGCCTGGATGCCCTTATTGGGCTTCGCGCTGCCGGCCGGCCATCCGCTGGCCGGCGAGCGGGTGCTGGCGGAGCAGGGCGGCGGCGCTCAGGCCAAGGTGCAGGGCTATGCGCGGCTGACCCCGTATTCGCCGCCGGTGCGCCAACTGATCCGCGAGATTTACGAAGACCTGGCGCGCAGCTCGCGTTTCAGCGGCCTGCTGTTCCACGACGACGCCACCCTGTCCGACTTCGAAGACGCCGGCCCGGCGGCGCGGCAGGCGCGGCAAGGGCGGGGCCTGGCCGCCAGCGTGGCCGACGTGCGCGCGGACCCGGAGCAGATGGCGCGCTGGACGCGCGACAAAACCGCCTTGCTGGACGATTTCAGCATGGAGCTGGCGGCCGTGGTGCGCCAATACCAGCCGGATTTGCGCACCGCGCGCAATCTCTACGCCGAGGTGGTGCTCAATCCGGAGTCGGAAACCTGGTTCGCCCAGTCCTTCGACAGCGCGCTGAGCCGCTACGACCGGGTGGCGGTGATGGCGATGCCCTATATGGAAAACGCGGCCCAGCCCAAGGCCTGGCTGCGGCGGCTGTTCGACAAAGTGGCGGCCAAACCCGGCGCGCTGGAAAAAACCGTGTTCGAACTGCAGGCCGTCGATTGGCGCAGCCGCAAGCCGATTCCCACCGCGGAACTGGCGGCCACGGTGCGCGAACTCAACACCCTGGGCGCGCGGCACATCGCCTACTACCCGGACGACCTGTTCCAGGACCAGCCCAGGCTGAAGACGTTCAAGCGAGTGTTTTCGCTGACGGCGAGGCCGGAAGAATGAAGGCCGGCGGCGGGAGACCGCATGGACGATTGATGACCCGTCGCATCAAGGGGCGAGGAGAAGTGTTGTGAACCTGGCATTGATACTGCTGCTGGCATATGCCTTTTTTTATCCGTTGTTCATGGCTTATCTGTGGATGGTGGGGGCGGTGCATTACTACCTCCACTACGAAAGAAAAGATCCGCCGCTCAATCAGCCGCCGGCGCTGGACTATCCGCCGCTGAGCGTGGTGGTGCCCTGCTACAACGAGGAAGACAATGTGCGCGAGACTTTGGCCTACGCGCTGGCGCTGGACTATCCGGACTTCGAAGTGATCGCGGTCAACGACGGCAGCCGGGACGCCACCGGCGCCATCCTGGACGAACTGGCCGCCGCCCATCCGCGGCTGCGGGTGGTGCACCAGGCCACCAACCAGGGCAAGGCAGTGGGGCTCAACACCGCGCTGGCGCTGGCGCGCCACGAATACCTGCTGTGCATAGACGGCGACGCGCTGCTGGACCCGTATGCGGGCAAATGGCTGATGCGCCATTTCCTGACTTCGCCGCGCGTGGGCGCGGTCACCGGCAACCCGCGCATCCGCAACCGCACCACCCTGCTGGGACGGCTGCAGGTGGGCGAATTCACCGCCATCATCGGCCTGATCAAGCGCGCGCAGCGCACTTACGGCCGATTGTTCACCGTCTCCGGCGTGATCACCGCCTTCCGCAAGACCGCGGTTTACCAGGCGGGCTACTGGAGCGAGGACATGCTGACCGAGGACATCGACATCAGCTGGAAACTTCAGCTCAAGCACTGGAACGTGCGCTTCGAACCGCGCGCGCTGGTGTGGATTCTGATGCCGGAAACCCTGCGCGGGCTGTGGAAACAGCGGCTGCGCTGGGCCAAGGGCGGCACCCAGGCGCTGATGCGCAACGCCTGGGTGCTGCGCACCTGGCGCCACCGCCACATGTGGCCGGTGTATTCCGAGTACTTCCTCAGCGTGGTGTGGTCCTACACCATGGCCGGCATCATCGTCTATTGGCTGCTGAGCCTGGTGTTGGGCGACTGGCTGCCCCAGATGGGCACGCCGTTGATTCCGCGCTGGCACGGCATGGTGCTGGGCGGCACCTGCATGCTGCAATTCATGATCAGCAAGATGATGGACAGCCAGTACGACGCCAAGCTGGGCAAGAACTACTACTGGATGGTGTGGTATCCGCTGGTTTACTGGCTGCTCAACGTCTGCACCACCATCGTGGCCTTCCCGCAGGCGGTGTTCCGCAAAAAGGGCAAGCGCGCGCGCTGGGTCAGCCCGGACCGGGGGGTGAGGGCATGAGCCGGCTGGGAGACGGCCTGATCATCCAGGCCGCGCACAATATGAGCGCCTTGCAGCGGCTGCTGTCCTGGCTGATGACCCTGGCGTGCTGGCTGGCGTGGATCTATCTGTGGCTGCCGGCCCTGGCCTATGTCGGCTACCTGATCTGGGGCCGGGACGTGTTGCCGGCGGCGCTGCGCGCGCAGGACGCGCCGGAGCACCTGGGCAGGCTGCGCGATTACGGCTTCGAAATCGCGCTGATCGGGCTATGTCTGCTGCTGTGGTCGCGCATCAACTACTGGCGCTTCGCCGGCAAGCAGAAACGCAGCCCGATCCCCAACGTCACCCTGGAAAAACTGGCGGAAGACCTGGGCGTGTCTCCGGACGAGCTGCGCGAGGGCCAGGCCGCCAAGGTGGCGGTGGTCCATCATTGCGGCGAGGGCGGCATCGCCCGCATCGAAACCGTGACGCGGCTGCCGCCGCCCGGCTGAGTCACCAGCCGCCGAACAAGGGCAGCAGCACCAAGGCCAGCAACAGCGCCCAGGCGGCCGCGCCGGCGCACAGCGCGCTGTACGCGAAGTGCTGCGACTCCACCTCCTCCTCCAGCCCCAGCATGGCCGGCGCGCCGTGGTAGAGCAGGGCGAAGGCCGCGGCCAGGCCCAGCAGCGCGCCCAGCAGATTGAAGGCGAGATCCGGCGCCAGCAAGGCCAGGCTGGACAGCCACAGCGGCACCGCCGCGCCGGCCGCCAGCAAGAAGCAATCCTTGAAGCTCGCGGCCAGCTTGTGGCTGGCGGCCAGCGTTTGCAGCGTCCAGGCCATCAGCGGCACGGTGGCCAGTTCGGCGACGAAGAACAGCGCGGCGGCGGCCAGCCAGCGCTCCATGCCGGCGTCGGGGGCGTAAAGCCGGCCGTGAGCCAGGCCGGCGTAGCAAATCATCAGGGCGGGCAGCAGCGAGAACGGCAGCACCAGCTTCCACATCAGGCGGCGCGGCGACGGCGCGCGCCCGCGCAACTCGTCCCAGCCGCCGTGGCTGGAAAACAGCATCTTCGGATAATGGCTCAGTTTCATGGCGAAGCTCCTTGAGGACGGGTCTGGCATGGCGGGCGGAACATACTCTCAATATGTATCATGATGTGATATAAATTCAAGCATGAATCCCTTTCCAGACTCCCCCATCCTGAGCAAGGCGGATTTTGAACGCCTGTCCGAATTCCGCCATCAACTGCGCGTGTTCCTGCGTTTCAGCGAAGACGCCTGCCGCGGCCACGGCCTGACGCCGCTGCAATACCAACTGCTCTTGCACGTGCAAGGCTATCCGGGCCGCGACTGGGCCACCGTGGGCGAACTGGCCGAGCGGCTGCAATCCCACCACCACGGCGTGGTGGCGCTGGTCAGCCGCTGCGAGGAGCTGGGCCTGGTGCAGCGCCGGCCCGGCCGCGAGGACCGGCGGCAGGTGGAAATCCACCTGACCGAGGCCGGACGCAATCAGGCGCAGGCGCTGGCCGCGCTGCACCGCGACGAAATCCGTCTGCTGCGCGACAAGCTGGCGCCGCCGGGCTTCGACCCGGCTTAGAACCTGTTTACGATCTGCTGCGCGTCGGCGATACCGCGTTAAAAACAAACTCAAAATGCTCATGTACCGTATGTACACTCCGCTTTTTCGCCTTGTCTCGCCTTAGCTCGCAAGATCGTAAACAGGTTCTTAGACCCGCTAACAAAAGCCCCTGATCCTGCGTTGTACGGGTACTGTAGCTTCGCAGAAACTTCGTTTTCTGCGTCGGCGCGTCTCTGCGAGGTTTTGTTCGCGGCTCTCAATCGCCCAGATAGCGCCGGCGCAGCAGCCGCAGCCGGCCGTCGGCGGCGAGGCGGTTCAAGGCCTGCTGCAAACGCCGGGCGCGCTGCGGCGGCGCGGCCGGGTTGAGAGCGAACCAGTATTGGCCGCCGCCGTCCAGCAAATAGGCCGGCGCCGCCGTGCGCGGCGGCAGCTTCAGTTTGTCCAGATGCCAGCGCATCGCCCAGTCCAGCATCGCCACCAGATCGACGCGATCCAGCAGCAGCTTGTTCAGATTGGCCGCGTCGTCCTGGCCGGCGTCCAGCCCTTCACGCCGCGGGTCCAGCGCCGCCAGCCGGTTGAAGGCGGCGGAGCCGGCCAGCGCTCCCACGCGATAGCGCCGCGCGTCCGCCGCGTTGCTCAGACGGATGTCGCGGCGGGCGGACAGCCGGTACAGGAAGACGCGGCGCGGGCCTATCGGCCCCACCCACTGGAATTGGGCTTCCCGCTCCGGCGTGCGCACCATGGCGAACAACAGCGCGTCCGGCGTTTTTCGCACCGTGGCGTAAGCGCGCAGCCAGGGCTGCACCTCGATTGCCAGGCTAAGCCCGGCTTCCTCCGCGACCAGGCGCAAAACCTCGGCGGCATAGCCCTTGACCTTGCCGTTTTCCACATAGCTGAGCGGCGGCAGGTCCTCGGTATAGGCCTTGATGTCGGCCGCCGCCGCCGTCAGCGCCCAGCATGCGCCGAGCGCCGCCAGCAGCGGGCGGATGAGAATCCCCGATATGACCATTTCTTGTCCGTTATGCGTGATGGTTCACAGCATGGCAGTTTGCCAGACAAAAGGGCCGGTTTGATGACAAATGGGCGGTTTCAGCGCAGCGCCAGCGCGGCGCCCAGGCCGATCAAGGCGCAGCCTATGACGCGGTTCAAGCCGCGCTGACGGCGCAACATGCCGGCGTGCAGCCGCGGCTGGGTGAACAGCAAGGCCACCAGCGCGAACCAGGCCAGATGGGCGGCGGAGATGAACAGGCCGTAGCCCGCGCGCAGCGACAGCGGCGTGTCCGCGTTGACCGCCTGGCTGAACAGGCTGAGCACGAACAGCGAAGTCTTGGGGTTGAGCGCATTGCACAGCAGGCCGGCGCGCAGCGCGGCCCAGGCGCTCTGCCGGCCGCCCCTATCCGCGGGGCCGGCGCTCAGTGGCGGCTGGACGAAGGTGCGGTAGCCGATGTAGAGCAGATAGGCGGCGCCCAGCAGCTTGAAGCCGGCCAGCAGCCAGGGCGTGCGGCTGAGCAGCAGACTGACGCCCAGCAGCGCGCACAGCACGTGGAATTGCACGCCCAAAGCGATGCCGAAAGCGCCCAGCAGCCCGTGGCCGCGTCCGTATTGCAGGCTGTTGCGGGTGATGACGGCGAAGTCGGCGCCGGGGCTGATCACGGCGAGCAGGGTCAGCAGGGCTACGGTCAGGAGTTCGTTCATCGCGACAAGGCTTTCAAAGGGAGACGCGGCGATTGTCGCGGGCTTGGCGCGCGGTGAAAATCGATTTATTGTCCTTGCATTGCGTGAGGAAAAATCACAGATGAGCTATCGCATTCCGGCCTTGACCGCCGTTCGCGCCTTTGAAGCCGCCGCCCGCCACGGCAGCTTCGTCAAAGCTGCCGCCGAGCTGTGCGTGACCCACGGCGCGGTCAGCCGCCAAGTCAAGCAATTGGAGGAAGGGCTGGGCGTGGCCCTATTCGAGCGGCGCAACCGGGCGGTGTTTCTGACCGCGGCCGGCGAGAGCTTCCGCCAAAGCTGCGCCGAGGCGCTGCGCGTGCTGGAGCAGGGCGCGGCCCGCGCGCAAAGGCAGGCGGATGCGCCCTTGCGGCTGTCCTGCGAACCCACCATCGCGATGCGCTGGCTGATTCCGCGCTTGCCGGCCTTCCAGGCCGAACATCCCGACATCGAGCTGCTGCTGTCCGCCGCCGGCGGGAAAGTCGATTTTTCCTCACAGAGAATCGACCTGGCGCTGCGCCGCGACGACAGCGGCTGGAACCTGGGCGACCACGTGGCCGAAGTGGCGCGGGAACGGATGGGGCCGGTGTGCGCGCCGGCGCGGCTGCAGGCCGCGGGCGGAGACTGGCGCGCCTTGCCCCTGCTGCATGCGGACAGCCGGCCGGAAGCGTGGAGCCGCTGGCTGGCGGCGAAGGGCGTGGAAGCCGCGGGAGAGGCCGGGCGCTTCGAGCATTTTTACCTCAGCCTGCAGGCGGCCGAGGCCGGTTTGGGGCTGGCCATCGCCTCGCTCTATATGGCGGCGGACGCGCTGGCGCTGGGGCAATTGACGGCGCCGGCCGGTTTTCGCGAGGACGGCTCCAACTATGTGCTGCTGTCGTCGCGGCCCTTCGACGGCGACCCGCGCCGGCGGGCGGTGCTGGATTGGTTGCGCCGGCAGATGGCGCGGAATCTGACTTAAGAACGTGTTTACGCTCTCGTGAGCTCAGGCGAGACAAGGCGTTGCGGCGGAGAAAGCGGAATGTACGCGTGGCACATGAGCATTTCGAAAGGGGGCTCACCGTGTCACGCTCCACGACGCGCAGCAGATCGTAAACCGGTTCTAAGAGCTGAGCGGATCGCCGGCCGGGAGACCCGCCTGAAAGCGTTCGAACAGCTCGCGCTCTTCGAAGCGCACATGGTCTTGCAGCAGTTCGGCGAAGCGCGCCAGCGTCGTCGCTTGCGGCGCGGCCAATTCCGCGATCAGCGCGCGCAGCCGGCGGTGTTCATCCAAGGCCCGGGCGGCCAGCGCCGCGTGTTCCGTCTGCGCCAGTTGCGGCAGCAGCGTCGCTTCTTCTTCCGCGAAATGCGGCTCCAGCGCCTCCGCGCTCCAGGCGCGCAGCGCGGCGGCCAGCTGGGTTTGCCGCTCCGGATCGCCGGATTCGACGGCCAGCCGGGCCTGGCGCGCCATTTTCAAGGCGTGGTGGTGTTCGCGGGACAATTCCAGCAGCGCGGGGTGTCGCTTCATGAGGTGGCTTCTTTCTGGCCTGGCTTCGCCGGCGCGCGGCCGCGCCGCAGGCTGCTCAGCAGCAGGATGATGAAAAACAGCAGGGTCAGCGCATTGAGCAGGCCGGCCGCGCGCCGCCAGGCGAAAGCGCCGTCCAGCATGCCGTACAGCCGCAGCAGCAAGGACAGATGCAGGGCCGCCAAGGGCGCGTAGAACAGCGGGCGGTAAGGCAGTTTCAGCCGCGTCAGCGCCGGAATGATGATGGGCGCGTGGCCGAACACCATGGAAAACACAAAGCCCAGGCCCACCGCGTGCAAGGCCGCGTCGCGCCAGGGATGGCCGGGCAGCAGCGCGCCGGCCAGGCCCAATGCGCCGGCGACGGCCAGCCAGCCGTAGCCGCAGAGCAGGGCGACGGCGATATAGCGGGTCAGCCCGCGCTGGCGCGCATTGCGCCGGGCGATGTCGTGGCGCAGCAGCCAGACGGCCAGCGCCAGCAAGGCCGCCGCGTACAGCCGCAGACCTGCGTCCGGCCGCCACAGCGACAGGACCGCGCCGCCGCCCAGCGTCAGCGCCGCCAGCGCGAAGCCGCGCCGGGCCGCGGAAGACAGCGGCAGCAAGCGGGTCAGTTCCAGCCGTTCGCCGGCAATGGTCAGGATCAGGAAGGCCAGCCACCAGGGCACGGCCGTCTGCAGATCGCCGCCCAGCTGCCAGGCCAGCGCGCCGATCAGCCAGCACAGCGCGGCGGCGGCCAGGGTCAGGGTGAAGGCGGCGGCCTGACGCCGCAGCACCTGGACGCTGCCGGCCAGCAAGACGGCGGCGGCCAGCGTTTGCAGCCACTGCGCCGCCGGCGGCGGCAGGCCGGCGATCAGGCACAGACCGGACAAGCCCGCGGCCGCCGGCGCCAGCAAGGCCCAGCCGCGGTTCAAGGCCACCGCCCGCTCCAGGCTGATCACGCCGCCGAAGAAGGCGCCTATCATCAGCGCGCCGTGCCAGCCGGCCAGCGCCGCGGCGGCGGCCGGCAC
>NZ_JAMZGH010000067.1:0-18776 GCF_024158805.1 Chromobacterium sp. S0633
CGCCGGCGGGCTCCGTCGCGGGCGCGCTGCTTTCCGCCGTCGGCGCGCTGGCGGGCGCGGGCGCCGGCGGCGCTTCCGCCGGGGCGGAGGCGGGCTTGATGATCTTGCCGGAGCTGGGGCTCTGGCTGCTGGCGGTCATTTCCACCTTGGGTTTGTTGAAACTGTCGGTCAGCGGAATGGCGGCCAGCGCCACGGCGACCAGGCCGCCGGCGATCAGCAAACGCTTTTTCAGTTTGCTGTTGAGTTCGGCCTCGCCGCCGGTCTTGTCGGGGTCTTGTTGATTTTGTTCGCGCATGGTCCGTGAGACTTGAGAAATGTGCAGCACATGGTTGAAAACACTGCTAAAATATCGGGTTCGTCAAAATTGGGTAACCCGAGTGGCTGCATAATACTCAAGTTTAGCCACTTGTCTTGATGTTTGGGAGAATTTATATGGCAATTGAACGCACCTTGTCCATCGTTAAGCCGGACGCCGTTGGTAAAAACGTCATCGGCAAAATCTACGATCGTTTCGAATCCGCCGGCCTGAAAATCGTGGCCGCCAAGATGAAGCAACTGTCCCGCGCCGAAGCCGAAGGCTTCTACGCCGTGCACAAAGAACGTCCGTTCTTCAAGGACCTGGTTGACTTCATGGTGTCCGGCCCGGTGATGATCCAGGCGCTGGAAGGCGAGAACGCCGTGCTGAAAAACCGCGAACTGATGGGCGCGACCGATCCGAAGAAGGCTGAAGCCGGCACCATCCGCGCCGATTTCGCCGACTCCATCGACGCCAACGCCGTTCATGGTTCCGACAGCGCGGAAAACGCCGCGATCGAAGTGGCTTATTTCTTTGCTGCATCCGAGATCAGCGCCCGCTAATCTCTAAAGAGTACTCCGTTGTTTGCGGAGCCCGTCGTCATGGACGGGCTCCGTCTAAAAGGCGGTCGTCCACACCGCCTTTGCTTTATCCCGAGGAATGCATGAAAACCAACCTGCTCGACTTCAATCTGGACCAGCTGACCCGGCATTTCGCCGAAATGGGCGAGAAACCGTTTCGCGCCAAGCAAGTGATGCGCTGGATGCACCAGATGGCGGAAGCCGACTTCGACGCGATGACCGATCTGGCCAAGAGCCTGCGCGCCAAGCTGCATGAGCGCGCCGAAGTGAAGGTCCCCTCGCTGATGACCGGGCAGGCGTCCAGTGATGGCACCCGCAAGTGGCTGCTCGACGTAGGCACCGGCAACGGCGTCGAAACCGTCTTCATCCCCGAGGATGAGCGCGGCACCTTGTGCGTGTCATCCCAGGTAGGCTGTGCGCTGGAGTGCACGTTCTGCTCCACCGGCCGCCAAGGCTTCAACCGCAATCTGTCCACCGCGGAAATCATCGGTCAGCTGTGGTGGGCCAATAAGGCGATGGGCGTGACGCCCAAGAACGAACGCGTGGTGTCCAATGTGGTGATGATGGGCATGGGCGAGCCGCTGGCCAACTTCGACAATGTGGTCAGCGCGATGCAGATCATGCTGGATGACCACGGCTACGGCCTGTCCCGCAGACGCGTGACCCTGTCCACTTCCGGCCTGGTGCCGCAGATGGACAGACTGCGCGAAGAATGCCCGGTGGCGCTGGCGGTGTCGCTGCACGCGCCCAATGACGCCATTCGCGACGTGATTGTGCCTATAAACAAGAAATACCCGCTGGCGCAGCTGATGGCGGCCTGTCAGCGCTATCTGGAAAAGGCGCCGCGCGACTTCATCACTTTCGAGTACGTGATGCTTGACGGTGTCAACGATAGGCCGGAACATGCTCGCCAACTGCTGGAACTGGTGCGAGACGTGCCGTGCAAGTTCAATCTGATACCGTTCAATCCGTTCCCGAACTCGGGTTACGAGCGTTCCAGCAATAATGCGATTCGAGCGTTCCGCGAAATTCTGCAGGAGCGCGGTTACGTGGTGACGGTGCGGAAAACGCGCGGCGACGACATCGACGCCGCCTGTGGCCAGCTGGCCGGCCAGGTGATGGACAAAACCCGCCGTCAAGCCAAATGGATGCAGCTCGTAGAGGACAATAAGCAATGACGATACGGCAAATGGGGTTGATGGCCTGCTTATGGATGGCTGTGAGTTCAACCGCATTTGCCGCCGATCCCGAAACGTCGCGCGAGCTGGCGACGATACGCAGCCAGCTGGCGATCGAATACGCCAAGATCGGCAACTACAAAGTGGCGCTGGAAACGGCGGATTTGGCCGTCGCCGCGGACCCGGCCTATGTCCCGGCCTATGTGTCCCGAGCCTATGTTTTGACCCAGCTGCGCGAAGAAGGGCCCGCCGAAGCCAATTACCGCAAAGCCCTGCAACTGGATCCAAACAGCCCGGAAGCGAACAATAATTACGGTTTGTTTCTGTGCGACCGAAACCGGCTGCAGGATTCTTTGTCCTATTTTCAGAAAGCGCTGGCCAACCCGCTGTATGATTCGCCTCAGACGGCTTATTTGAACCTGGGGCATTGCAGCGCCAAGGCCGGCAATCAAGAGCAGGCCAATGATTACTTGCTGGCGGCGCTGCGCGCCGCGCCCAATTTCGCGCCCGCGTTGCGGGAATTAGCACAGTTGCATCTTGGGCTGGGTAATGCCAAATTGGCTGCTTTCTATTTCGAACGGATGGGCAAGGGCGCGGCGCTGCAAGCCGACGACCTGTGGCTTGGCGTGCAGATCGGGCGCAAAAGCGGCAACAGGGCGTTGGAGAGCGAATGTTCCGTCGCGCTCAAGAACCGCTATCCGGATTCCAAAGAAACACAACTGCTGTTGAGTGGAAGCTGAGGATGGAGCAACAATTCGAACAACAGGGACAACCGACGGGTTCCAGCGTCGGCGCCCGGCTGAAAGCCGCCCGAGAGGCGGCAGGCATGGGCTTGGGGGAAGTCGCGGATAGGCTGAAACTGTCGATGCGGCAGCTGGAGGCGATAGAACGCGACGATTTCACAATCTTGCCGGGCGCGACCTTCGTGCGCGGCTTTGTCCGTAATTACGCCCGCTTTTTGCAGATTGACCCCGAACCGTTGATGCATGCGTTGGACAGGCAGTTTCCTTCCGCGGTCAACGACGTGGCCAATCTGGTGCGCGACGGCGCGCACGAGGCGCCCGGGCATTCCGGCGAGACGCCTGCGTCGGACGAGGGCGGATCTTCCGGTAAATGGATCGTAGGCTTGCTGGTGGTGGCGGCGCTGGGCGGCGGCGTGGCGTGGCTGGCCAGCAGCCGTGGCGGCGAAGGCCGGGCGGCCGCGGACGCGTCCGCAGCCATGGCGACCGAACTGTCTTCGGCGCCGACGGGCGAGGCTTCCGCTCCCGCCGCCTTCGTCGCGGAGACGCCCGCCTCGGCGCCGGCTGTCGCTCCTGCGCCCGCTCCGGCCTCCGCGCCGCAGCCGGTCAAGGCGGCCAGCGTGGCCAGCGCCCCGGTCCTGTCGGTGCCGCCGCTCGCCAAACCGCAGGCCAGCGCCGCCGTGGCGGCGGCCAGCGGCAAGCTGGTGTTGACGGTCAAGGAGGCGGAAGCCTGGGTGTCGGTGGTGGACGCCACCGGCAAGAAGCTGGTGTTCCAGACCTTGCAGCCGGGCAGCACCCAGGAAGCGGTCGGCACGCCGCCGTTCAAACTGGTGATCGGCAACGCCTCGCAAGTGGCGGTGAATTTCAATGGCCAAGCGGTGGACCTCACGGACAAGATCCGCGGCACCACGGCAAAGCTGGAACTCAAGTAATTCAAGGTAGCGAATGGATAGCGTGAACATCGCGCGACGCCCCACCCTGCAGGCTAGGGTGGGGCATGTCATTGTAGGATCGGACGCTCCGGTGGTGGTGCAGTCCATGACCAACACCGACACCGCGGACGCGGCGGCCACGGTGCGGCAAGTGCTGGAGCTGGCGGAAGCCGGCTCGGAACTGGTGCGAATCACCGTCAACTCGCCGGAGGCGGCGGCCAAGGTGGCGGAAATCCGCCAACGGCTGGACGATGCCGGCTGTGCCGTTCCCTTGGTCGGCGATTTCCATTTCAACGGCGATCGCCTGCTGAAGGAATATCCCGATTGCGCGCGCGCGCTGGCCAAATACCGGATCAATCCGGGCAATGTGGGCAAGGGCGCCAAGGGCGACGACAAATTCGCCTTCATGATCCGCACCGCCATCGAATACGGCAAGCCGGTGCGCATCGGCGTCAACTGGGGCAGCCTGGATCAGGCTTTGCTGGCCAGGATGATGGACGCCAACAACCGCGTCGCCCAGCCGCTGCCCTTGGAGCGGCTGATGCGCGAAGCCTTGATCGTGTCCGCGCTGGAGTCCGCCGACAAGGCGATGGAACTGGGGCTGCCGGCCGAGCAGATCCTGCTGTCCTGCAAAGTCAGCAATGTGCAGGACCTGATCACCGTGTACCGCGATCTGGGCAGCCGCTGCGATTTCCCGCTGCACCTGGGCCTGACCGAGGCCGGCATGGGCTCCAAGGGCATCGTCGCCTCCAGCGCCGCGCTGGCGATCTTGCTGCAGCAAGGCATAGGCGACACCATCCGCATCTCGCTGACGCCGCAGCCGGGCGAGGCGCGCACCAAGGAAGTGGTGGTGGCGCAGGAGTTGCTGCAGACCATGGGCCTGCGCAGCTTTACCCCGCTGGTGACCGCTTGTCCGGGCTGCGGCCGCACCACCAGCACCTTCTTCCAGGAGCTGGCGGATCAGATTCAGACGTATCTGCGCACGCAGATGCCGGTATGGCGTTTGCAATACCCGGGCGTGGAAGACATGAAGGTGGCGGTGATGGGCTGCGTGGTCAACGGCCCGGGGGAGAGCAAGCTGGCCGATATCGGCATCTCGCTGCCCGGCACCGGCGAAGTGCCGGTGGCGCCGGTTTACGTCGACGGTCAAAAGGATGTTACCCTCAAGGGCGACAACATCGCCTCCGAGTTCACGGCCTTGGTTGATCGCTATGTGCAAAGCCGTTACGGCGAAGGCGGCGCCAAGCGTCGCGAGGGCGGAAGCCGCACCATTCCGATTCGTCCGGTAGGCGTTTGAGCGCGTTTGGCGCAATGACCGGGCACTGATTCAAGCGATACACAAGAAAACAAGCAATGGCTCAAAAATATCAAGCGGTCAAAGGCATGAATGACGTGCTGCCGGCCGAGTCCTATCAGTGGGAGTTCTTTGAAGGCAAGCTGCGCGAACTGCTGGCCGACTACGGCTATCAGAATATCCGCACCCCCATCGTCGAAACCACGCCGCTGTTCGTCCGCGCCATCGGCGAAGTCACCGACGTGGTGGAGAAGGAGATGTACACCTTCATCGACAGCCTGAACGGCGACAGCCTGACGCTGCGCCCCGAAGGTACCGCCGGCACCCTGCGCGCGGTGGTCGAGCACAACCTTCTGTACAATGCCACCCAGAAACTGTGGTACATGGGGCCGATGTTCCGCCATGAGCGTCCGCAGAAGGGCCGCTATCGTCAGTTCCACCAGATGGGCGTGGAAGCGCTGGGCTTCGCCGGTCCGGATATCGACGCCGAAATCATCGCGATGACCGCCGATCTGTGGCGTCGCCTGGGCCTGTCCCAGTATGTGCGCCTGGAAATCAATTCTCTGGGCAACCAGGAAGAGCGCGCCGCGCACCGTCAGGCGCTGATCGCCTATCTGGAACGGCATGTGGACATCCTGGACGAAGACGGCAAGCGCCGGATGTACAGCAATCCGCTGCGGGTGCTGGATACCAAGAACCCGGCGCTGCAGCAGATGGCCGACGAAGCGCCCAAGCTGTCCGACTACCTGGGCGAGGCGTCTCGCGCGCATTACGAAGGCTGGAAGGCGATGATCCGCGAACTGGGCGTCGACTTCGTGGAGAATCCGCGTCTGGTGCGCGGGCTCGACTACTACAACCAGTCGGTGTTCGAATGGGTGACCAGCGAGCTGGGCGCCCAAGGCACGATTTGCGCCGGCGGCCGCTATGACGGCCTGATTGAGCAACTGGGCGGCAAGCCCGCGGCCGGCATCGGCTTCGGCATGGGCCTGGAGCGCGTGGTGCTGCTATTGCAGGACAAGCAGCTCTTGCCGGCGCAACGCAGCGTCGACGTCTACCTGGTGAACCAGGGCGAGGGCGCGGGGCTGTACGCGATGAAGCTGGCGCAGACTTTGCGCGCCGCCGGCCTGTCGGTGGTGCAGCACTTGGGCGAAGGCAGCTTTAAGTCGCAAATGAAAAAAGCCGACGGCTGCGGCGCGCAGTTCGCCGTCATCGTCGGCGAAGATGAAATAAAAACGGGTCAGGCGGTGATCAAGGCGCTGCGCGCCGAGATGGACCAACACACTGTGGCGGCGGAAGCGGTGGCCGCCACGCTGATCTCACTGAAAGCTTAAGGGAGAGGGGCGCAATGGCGTTCGACTTGCAGGAACAGGAACAGATTGATTCGATCAAAGCCTTCTGGCAGCAGTGGGGCAAGCTGATCGCCGGCGTGCTGGCGGCGTCCGCCATTGCCTATCTGGGCTTCAAGGGCTACCGCTATTACCAGGAGCAGCAGGCGCAGAAAGCCGCGGCCGCTTACGAGAACATCGACGCGGCGGTGGCGTCCAAGGACATCGCCAAGCTGAAGTCCGCGGTGACGCTGTTGCAGAACGACTTCGGCTCTTCGGCCTACGCCACCCGCGGCTCGCTGATTCTGGCCAAGGCCGCCTTCGACAAGAACGAGCTCGCGCTGGCCAAGAGCCAGCTGGAATGGGTGCTGGCCAATAGCAAGGACGAATCGGTAAGCGCCATCGCCCGACTGCGTCTGGCCTCCCTGTTGCTGGACCAGAAAACCTACGATGCGGCGATCGCCGAACTGAACAAGGCGCATCCGGCCGGCTTCGACGCGCTGTTCCTGGATTTGAAGGGCGACGTGTTGGTCGCCAAGGGCGACGCCGCCGCCGCGCGCGACGCCTATAAATCCGCTTTGGCCAAACTGGTGGGCGATTCCCCGAATCGCCAGTTCATCCAGACCAAACTCGACGCGCTGGGAGGCTGATCGCATGCGCCGCCAATTGTTGCTGACCGCTGTGCTGTCCTCCTCCTTACTGGCCGGCTGCGCCAGCTGGTTTGAAAGCAATACCCAGTTCAAGCCCACCCCGCTCGTCGCGATCAAGCCCTTGCAAGGGCTGGAGGTCAAATGGACGATGGGACAGGCCGCGCCAGCCGCCGGCTTCCTGCCGGTCTACGCCAACGGCCTGGTGGTGAGCGCCGACGCCGACGGCCGCGTGCGCAGCATCGACGCCCTCAGCGGCCGCGTTAGCGCGGACGTGGATCTGAAGCGCAAGCTGAGCGCCGGCGTCGCCGTGGCCGGCGACATGGTGCTGGTGGGCACCCAGGACGCCAAGTTGCTGGCGGTGGAGCGCGCCAGCGGCAAAGTGCTGTGGCAGCAGCCGCTGACCAGCTTGATGCTGGAGGCGCCGCAAGTGGCCGGCGATATGGTGCTGGTGCGCACCAACGACGCGCGCCTGACCGGCTTCTCTCTGAGCGAAGGCGGCAAGCAGCTGTGGTCCAGCGGCAATGTGCTGCCGCAGCTGACCGTGCGCAACAACGGCTCGATGCAGGCGGTGGGCAAGGAGGCGGTGATGGTGGGGCAGGCCGGCGGCCGCCTGGACATCGTCAACCCGCAAACCGGCAACGCTTTGTGGCAGGGCGCGGTGGCCAACCCCCGCGGCGCCACCGAACTGGAACGGATGACCGACGTGACTTCGCGGCCGGTCTTCGACGCCGGTCAGGTGTGCGCGGTCGCCTATCAGGGGCGCGTGGCCTGCTTCGAAGCGCGTTCCGGCAATCTGTTGTGGGCGCGCGAAATCTCGTCCAGCCGCGGCCTGGCCGTGGACGGCCGCAATGTCTACGTCAGCGCGGAAGACGGTTCGGTCTGGGCGTTTGATCGCGGCACCGGCCGCAATATTTGGAAAACCGACGACCTGAAATATCGGGACGTCACCGGCCCCGCTCTGTTGGGCCGCTTTGTGCTGGTGGGAGATGGCGAAGGTTACGCCCATCTGCTATCCAATGAGAGCGGCAGCATCGTGGGCCGAGTCAAGGTCGGGCCCGCCCTGACCAATCAACCGGTGTCGCTGGGTTCGTCCGCCTTGATGCAAGGCAAGGACGGCCGTCTGGCGATGCTGACTTTGGGATAATAAAGCAGTACTCATGAAACCTACCGTAGCTCTGGTCGGCCGCCCCAATGTGGGCAAGTCGACCTTATTCAACCGGCTGACCCGCAGCCGCGACGCCCTGGTCGCCGACCAGCCCGGCCTGACGCGCGATCGCCACTATGGCCATGGCCGCGTGGGCGAAAAGCCGTATCTTGTGGTCGATACCGGCGGTTTCGAGCCGGTGGTGGACGAAGGCATTCTGTTCGAAATGGCCAAGCAGACGCTGCAGGCCGTGGACGAAGCCGATGCCGTGGTGTTCCTGGTGGACGGCCGCAACGGCCTGACGCCGCAAGACAAAATCATCGCCAATCGTCTGCGCCAGCTGCAGCGTCCGGTCTTCCTCGCCGTCAACAAGGCGGAAGGCATGCGGCACGCCATCGCCGGCGCCGAGTTCCACGAACTCGCGCTGGGCGAGCCGCTGGTGATCTCCGCCGCCCATGGCGACGGCGTGCGCGAATTGATGGAACTGGTGCTGGCGGACTTCCCGGAAGAAGTGGAAGAAGAAGCCTCGCGCCATCCCAAGTTCGCGGTGATCGGCCGGCCCAACGTCGGCAAGTCCACCCTGGTCAACGCCATCCTGGGCGAGGAGCGCGTCATCGCCTTCGACCAGGCCGGCACCACTCGCGACAGCATATATATTGATTTTGAGCGAGATGGCCATACCTACACCATCATTGACACCGCGGGCGTGCGTCGCCGGGCCAAGGTCAGCGAGATGCTTGAGAAGTTCTCGGTGATCAAGACCATGAAGGCGATCGAAGACGCCAACGTGGCGGTGCTGGTGCTGGACGCTCAACTGGACATTTCCGAGCAAGACGCCACCATCGCGGGTTTCGCGTTGGAAGCGGGCCGGGCGCTGGTGGTGGCGGTGAACAAATGGGACAACCTGGACGGGGAGCAAAAGGAAACGGTGCGCCGCGAGATCGCGCGCAAGCTGAACTTCCTGGATTTTGCAAAGTTCCATTACATCTCCGCCATTGAAGGCCGCGGCGTGGCAGACTTGTTCAAGTCCATCGACGAGGCCTACCGGGCGGCCATGGCCAAGCTGGCCACGCCCAAGCTGACCCGGGTGCTGCAAGTGGCGCTGGAGCGCCAGCAGCCGCCGCGCTCCGGTCTGATCCGCCCGAAAATGCGCTATGCGCACCAAGGCGGCCAGAACCCGCCCATCATCGTGGTGCACGGCAATGCGCTGGATGCGGTGCCGAACAGTTATACCCGCTATCTGGAACATACCTTCCGGAAAGTGTTCAAGCTGCAGGGCACGCCGCTGCGCGTACAGTACAAGTCTTCGGAGAATCCGTTCGACACCGACGACGGCAAGGAGAAGTCCCGAGCCAAGCCCAAGCCGATGTCCAAGATGCGCGGACGCGAAAAAGAAGTGCGTTACGGCAAGAGCGGCAAGGGCAGCAGCAGTAAAAAATAGTACGCCGGGATGTTTTCTGCTAATAATAAGCAGACAACCGGGCTGTAAGGTTCAGTTAATACAACAATCAACGATTCGGAGAATAACGAATGAGCTCTAAAGGGCAAATGTTACAAGACCCGTTCCTGAACATCCTGCGTAAGGAACATGTGCCGGTGTCCATCTACCTGGTCAACGGTATTAAACTTCAGGGTCAGGTAGAATCCTTTGACCAGTACGTGGTGCTGTTGAAAAACACGGTGACTCAGATGGTGTACAAACACGCCATTTCCACCGTCGTGCCCGCCCGTCCGGTCAATCTTCCCCATGAACACCCGGTGCAAAAGCAGGAGCAGCAAGACGCCTAAAGCGTTGCTGTGCTTGTGACCGGGCCGATCGGCCGCGCCAAACCGGCGCGGCTTGTCGGCCTTTTATCTTTTGTGCCCCAACTATGGTTTCCGAATAGTGTTTGATCGTCCCGACTTAGGCGACCAGGCGGTTCTGGTCTGCCTGGATTTTGGAGATGCCGATTACCAGGAAAGCATCGCCGAGTGCGCCGAGCTGGTCAAGAGCGCCGGCGTAGAGGTGATGGGCGTGGTGCAGGGCAAGCGGCAGCGCCCGGACGCCGCGCTGTTCGCGGGCAAGGGCAAGGTCGAGGAAATCGGCCTGCTGGTGCGCGCCACCGATGCCAATGTAGTGATATTCAACCATGCTTTGGCGCCTGGCCAGGAGCGTAATCTGGAGCGGGCGCTGCAGTGTCGCGTCATCGACCGCAACAGCCTGATCCTGGACATCTTCGCCCAGCGCGCGCGCAGTCACGAAGGCAAGCTGCAAGTCGAACTGGCCCAGCTGTCGCACATGTCCACCCGCCTGGTGCGGGGCTGGACCCACTTGGAGCGCCAGAAGGGCGGCATAGGCTTGCGCGGCCCCGGCGAAACCCAGCTCGAAACCGACCGCCGGCTGCTCGGCATCCGCGTCAAGGCGCTGAAAGAGCGGCTGGCCCAGGTGCAAAAGCAGCGCAATACCCAGCGCAAGGGGCGCGGCCGGGCCGGCATCGCCTCGGTGTCCATCGTCGGTTACACCAACGCGGGCAAGTCCACCTTGTTCAACGCGCTGACCAAGGCGCGCATCTACGCGGCGGACCAATTGTTTGCCACGCTGGACACCACCAGCCGCAAGCTGTTCCTCAATCACCAGACATCCATCGTGATTTCGGATACTGTGGGCTTTATCCGCGATCTGCCGCACACCCTGGTGGCCGCGTTTCGCGCCACTCTGGAGGAAACCGTGCGCGCGGATCTCCTGCTGCACGTGGTGGATGGCTCCAGCGATATGCGCGACGTGCAGATCGAGGAGGTCAACAAGGTGTTGGCCGAGATCGGCGCGGACGGCATTCCGCAGCTGCTGGTCTGGAACAAATGCGATCTGCGCGAGATGGAGCCGGAGATCGAGCGCGACGCGGCGGGCCGTCCGGTTTCGGTGCGGGTTTCGGCCCTGACCGGGGCCGGCTTGGAACTCTTGCGCGCGGCGATTGCCGAATGCGTGCATCCTTCCCAAAACAACCATAAAGACTATTACGAGCATGTCGCAGAATGACCCTAACCGAGGCCGCCGAGGCAATGAAGGGCCGCCGGACCTCGATGAAGTATTCCGCAACCTAAATCAGAAGCTGTCGCGGCTGCTGGGCGCCAAAGGCAGCGGCGCCGGCGGCAGTCCCGTGTCCGGCGTCAAACCGCCGTTCAAGGGCGGCGCCATCGCCGTGGTGGGCGTATTGGCGGCCTTGTGGCTGGCCAGCGGTTTCTACGTGGTGGACGCGCGCGAGCAAGGCGTGGTGCTGCGCCTGGGCAGCTTCAACCGGGTGACCGAGCCGGGCCTGCAATGGCACGCGCCGTTCCCGATTGAAAAGGTGGAGATCGTCAACCTGACCGAAGTGCGCAGCGTGGAAGTGGGCTACCGCAACACCGCCCAGACGCGAGTGGCGGAAGAGTCGCTGATGCTGACTTCGGACCAGAACATCATCGACGTCCAATTGTCGGTGCAATACGACATCAAGGACGCGCGCGCCTTCCTGTTCAACAACGCCTCGCGCGAGCGGGACGCCAAGGACATCGTCAAGCAGGCGACCGAAACCGCGATTCGCGAAGTGGTGGGCCGCAACAAGGTCGACTTCGTGTTGAACGAAGGGCGGACGCAGATCGCGGTGGAAACCCAGAAACTGATTCAGGAAGTGCTGGATCGTTATTCGCTGGGCGTGCGCATCGCCAAGGTCAACATCAACGCGGTGCAGCCGCCCGAGCAAGTGCTGGCGGCCTTCGACGACGCGGTGAAGGCCGGTCAGGACAAGGACAAGCTGCGCAACGAAGGCCTGGCTTACGCCAACGAGGTGCTGCCCAAGGCCCAGGGTCTGGCCGCGCGCCTGCAGCAGGAGGCCGAAGCCTACGAGCAGAAAGTCGTTTCCCGCGCGGAAGGCGACGCTTCGCGCTTCAAGCAAGTGTTGTCTGAATACAACAAAGCGCCCAAGGTCATGCGCGATCGTCTGTATCTGGACATGATGCAGCAGATCATGAGCAGCACCACCAAGGTGGTGGTGGACCAGAAGGGCGGCAACAATCTCTTGTACCTGCCTTTGGACAAGCTGATCCAGCAGAGCAATCCGGGCGCTTCCGGCGCGGCGGCGCCCGCCGCCAGCGCGGTTCCGCAGCAGACGGAGCCGGCTGCGCCGGCCGCTCAGGCCGGCAATGCCAAAGGGGGGCGGGACGTGACCCGCGGGCGTGATTTTTTTGGGGCGGAGCGATAAGCAATGGATAGACTGATTCCGACTGTAGTTGCCATAGCCGGTGTGCTATTTGTTGCCAGCCTGTCGCTGTTCACCGTGGATCAGCGCCAATACGCGCTGGTTTTCCAGTTTGGCGAAGTGGTGCGCATCATCAAGGAGCCGGGCATTCAGTTCAAGGTGCCGCTGCTGCAGAACGTGCGTTACTTCGACCGCCGCGTGCAGACCATCGACGCCGAGGCGCCGGAACTGTTCAACACCCGCGAGAAAAAGAACGTGTTGGTGGACAGCTTCGTCAAATGGCGCGTGGTGGACGTTGAGCAGTTTTACAAGAGCGTGGGTTCTGAGGCCGCCGCTGTGGCGCGTTTGAAACAGACCATCAATGACGGGTTGCGCGCGGAATTCGGCCAAAAGATGGTTGCCGACGTCATTTCCGGCAAGCGCGATCAGGTGATGGATACGGTTCGCAAGCGCGCGGACGCGGATGCGCGTAAAATAGGCGTACAAATTCTCGACGTGCGCTTAAAACGAGTCGATTTTCCGGATAAAATAAGCAGTTCGGTCTTCGATCGCATGCAGTCCGAGCGCCGCACCGTCGCCAGCCAGTTGCGCAGCGAGGGCGCCGCGGACGCGGAACGCATCCGCGCGGAAGCGGACAAGCAGCGCGAAGTGGTGCTGGCCGAAGCGTATCGTCAGGCTCAGGAGCTGAAGGGTAAGGGCGATGCGAAGGCGGCGGCGATTTACGCCGAGGCTTACGGCAAGAACCCGGACTTCTACGCTTTCTGGCGCAGCATGGACGCGTACAAGGAGTCGTTCAAGAACAAGAGCGACGTCCTGGTGCTGGAGCCGAGCAGCGAGTTCTTCAAGTACTTCAAGAACCCGCAGTCGGGAGCGGCCAAGGCCAAGTAAGCGGCCAAGGCTGGCGGAAGACGCCGCGCAAGACAATCGAGTATGGAACACTGGCCGGGGCGACCTGGCCAGTTTGCTGATAACAAGGCGGGACGCTTCCCGCCTTTTATTCTGTTGAAAAGAATCATGCGTAATTGGCTGTTACCGGAATACATCGCGGATATTCTGCCCGCCACCGCGCGCCAGGTGGAGTCCGCCAAGGCGGCGATGCTGGAAGGCTTTCGCGTGGCGGGCTACGAGTTGGTGCTGCCGCCGCTGATCGAGTACATCGATTCGCTGGTCAGCGAGGAAGACGCTTCGCTCGAGCTCAAGACCTTCAAGCTGGACGATCAGTTGTCCGGCCGGCAAATGGGCTTGCGCGCCGACATCACGCCCCAAGTGTCGCGCATAGACGCGCACTTGCTCGGCGAGCGCACCGGCGTGACTCGGCTGTGCTACGCCGGCAGCGTGGTGCATACCCGGCCGGACGGCCTGGCCGGCTCTCGCGAGCCGCTGCAAGTGGGGGCGGAGCTGTACGGCTACGCCGGCATCGAGGCCGACCTGGAAATCATTGAGTTGATGCTGGGCGCCTTGGAGCGCGCCGGCGTGTCCGGTCTGCGGCTGGACATCGGCCATATGGCGATTTATCGCGGCATCGCTTCCGCCGCCGGTTTGTCGGCGGAGGCCAGCCGGGCGTTGTTCGCCAAGCTGCAGAGCAAGGACGTGGCCAGCATCCGCGAGTTGGTCCGCGATGTGGCTGAACCGTACCGCAGCGCTTTTCTGGCTTTGCCGGAGCTCTATGGTCCGATCGAGGAGCTGGACCGGGCGCGTTCCCGTCTGCCGTCCTTGCCCGAGGTGGAGCTGGGCCTGATGCAGCTGTCCGCTGTGGCCAAGGCGCTGGAGGGTAGGGTGGCCCTGAGCTTCGACCTGACCGAACTGCGCGGCACGCAGTATCACAACGGCCTGCTGTTCGCCGCCTATGCTGAGGGCTGGGCCGAAGAGCTGGCGCGCGGCGGCCGCTACGACAATGTGGGTCGTCGTTTCGGTCGCGCCCGGCCGGCCACCGGCTTCAGCCTGGATTTGCGCGACCTGATCCGCATCCTGCCGGAGCAAGGCTCGGTCAGGGGCATCCGCCTGGCCGCCAGGCACTGGCCGCAGGCGCGGGCTGAAGTGGCCCGTCTGCGCGCAGCGGGCGAAATGGTGGTGATTGATTACCTGGGCGAGTCCGCCCAGGCCTTGAATTGCGATCGCGAGCTGACTTCGGACGGCTCGGATTGGCATGTGGTTTCATTTAACTGATTTTTGAATCTGACTGAAGAAGAGGTTTTTTCCAATGTCCAAGAACGTTGTCGTGATCGGTACCCAGTGGGGTGATGAAGGCAAGGGCAAGATCGTTGACTGGCTGACCGACCACGCGCGTGCCGTGGTTCGCTTCCAGGGCGGCCACAACGCGGGCCACACTCTGGTGGTGGGCGGCAAGAAAACCGTGCTGCGCCTGATTCCGTCCGGCATTCTGCGCGACGATGTCGAGTGCTTCATCGGCAATGGCGTGGTGTTGTCTCCGGAAGCCTTGCTCAAAGAGATCGACGAGCTGGAAACCGCCGGCGTGAATGTCGCCGCCCGCCTGAAGATTTCCGAAGGCTGCCCGCTGATCCTGCCTTATCACGTCGCTCTGGACCAGGCGCGCGAAGCCGCCAAGGGCGCAGGCAAGATCGGCACCACCGGCCGCGGCATCGGCCCCTGCTATGAAGACAAGGTGGCGCGCCGCGCCTTGAAGGTGATCGACCTGTTCGATACCGCCCGCTTTGCCGAGAAGCTGAAGGAAAACGTCGAATACTACAACTTCATGCTGACCCAGCTGTTCCAGGCCGAGCCGGTGAGTTTCGACGTCATCCTGGCCGACACCCTGAAACTGGCCGAGCGCATCAAGCCCATGGTGGCCGATGTGTCCCGCACCCTGTACGACATGAACCAGGCGGGCATTCCGCTGCTGTTCGAAGGCGCGCAAGGCACGCTGCTGGACATCGACCACGGCACTTATCCGTACGTGACGTCGTCCAACTGCGTGGCCGGCGCCGCAGCGCCGGGCGCCGGCGTGGCTCCGCAAATGCTCAACTACGTGCTGGGCATCGTTAAGGGCTACACCACCCGCGTGGGTTCCGGTCCGTTCCCGACCGAGCAGGAAAACGAGATCGGCATGTTCCTGGCCAAGCGCGGCAACGAGTTCGGCTCGGTGACCGGCCGTCCGCGTCGCTGTGGCTGGTTCGACGCCGCCGCGCTCAAGCGCTCTATCCAGATCAACGGCGTGTCCGGTCTGTGCGTGACTAAACTGGACGTGATGGACGGCCTGGAAGAGATCAAGCTGTGCGTGGGCTATACCCTGGACGGCGAGAAAGTGGACATCCTGCCGTTTGGTTCCGACGCGGTCAGCCAGTGCGTGCCGGTTTATGAAACCATGCCGGGCTGGACCGAAAGCACGTTCGGCGCCAAGCGCTGGGAAGACCTGCCGGCCAACGCTCAGGCTTATCTGACCCGTATCGCCGAAGTGTGCGGCGCGCCGGTGGACATTATCTCCACCGGTCCGGACCGCGAAGAAACCATCGTGATGCGTCATCCTTTCGGTCTGTAAGCCCGATTCGACCCATCGACGGAAACCCGCCTGCAAGGCGGGTTTTTTCATGCCCGCGGCGGGCGTAGACTGTTTGGATTCTAGTTTCCGAAGGCAATATAAATGCAGCCATTGAATGTCGCCTTGGTGGGCTACGGCTACGCCGGCAAGACTTTTCACGCGCCCTTGATCGCCGCGGTGCCCGAGTTGCGGCTGGCGGCCGTGGTCAGCAGCCGGCCAGACGCGGTGCGGGCCGATTGGCCGCAAGTGCCGGTACTGGCCGATTTGGAGCGGGCTCTGGCCGATCCGGCTATCGATATGCTCGTTATCGCCAGTCCCAACCAACTGCATTATCCGCAGGCGCGCGCGAGCTTGAAGGCCGGCAAGCACGTGGTGGTGGACAAGCCGTTCACGGTGACGCAGGCGGAGGCGAGGGAGTTGTGCCTGATGGCGGAGCGGCCGGGCGGCCCGCTGTTGTCGGTATTCCACAATCGGCGCTGGGACGCGGACTTTCTGGCGCTCAAGGCCTTGCTGGCCAGCGGCGAGTTGGGGCCGCTCAGCCATTTCGAGTCCCACTTCGATCGTTACCGGCCGCAGGTGCGCGCGCGCTGGCGCGAACAGGACCAGCCGGGCGCGGGGCTGTGGTACGACCTGGGGCCGCATCTGCTGGATCAGGTTCTGCAGTTGCTGGGCTGGCCGCAGACGATTTATGCGAGCTTGTCCAAGCAAAGGCTCGGCGCGCAGGCGACGGATTACTTTCACGTTCAGCTGGGATATGGGGAGTGTCAGGCGGTCTTGCATGCCTCTTGCCTGGTTAGCGGCGGCGCTCCGCGCTTTAGTTTGCACGGCGGGCTCGCCAGTTACGTCAAATTCGGCTTGGACAGCCAGGAAGACTATTTGAAGCGTGGCGGCCGCCCTGGCGAAACGGGTTGGGGCGCGGACCTTGCGCCCGGCGTCTTGTACCGTCAGCGGGACGATGAAGCCCTCAGCGAAACTCGGCCGTCCCCTTCGGGCGATTATCGAGATTATTACCGGGCGGTGGCGCTTGCCGCGCGGGGCTTGGGCGCCAACCCGGTGACGGCGCGGGAGGCGTGTCAGGTGATGGCCTTGCTGGAGTTGGGGGAGAAGAGCGCGCGGGAGGGACGGCGTCTGTTTTGCCTGCCGGAGGCTTGAGCAAGTCCGCTTCACCTTTCGACATCATTTGCGCGGCCCGGGTCCGTCGTTCCTGCGGCGGCGGGTGCTACACTGCTGTTTCCATTTCCAGAAGTTTGATCGTCATGCAGCTCAAGCTTGCCGCGGGCATGGTGACCCCGTTGATCGTGGCCACCGCTTTGTTCATGGAGAACATGGACGCCACCGTGATTTCCACCTCTTTGCCGGAGATCGCGCGCGATCTATTGGTGGATCCAATTGGCTTGAAATTGGCGCTGACGTCTTATCTGGTCAGTCTGGCCGTGTTCATTCCTATCAGCGGTTGGATGGCGGACCGTTTCGGCTCGCGGCGTATTTTTCGCGCCGCCATCGCCGTTTTCGTCGCGGGTTCCGTATTGTGCGCGCTCAGCAATACATTGGGCGGCTTTGTGTTGGCGCGCTTTGTGCAGGGCATAGGCGGAGCGATGATGGTGCCGGTGGGGCGCTTGGTGATTCTGCGCACCACAGCGAAAGCGGACTTGGTGCGGGCACTCAGCTATCTGACGGTGCCCGCCTTGCTGGGGCCGGTGATTGGACCGCCCTTGGGCGGTTTCATCAGCACCTATCTGCATTGGCGCTGGATATTCTTGATCAATATCCCGATCGGTGTGCTCGGCTGGGTGCTGGCAAGGCGTCATATCGAAGACTTGAAAGACGAACACGTGCCGCCGCTGGACTGGCTGGGCTTTGCCCTGAGCGGCGTGGGCCTGTCCTTGCTGATGCTTGGCCTGGCCTCCGAGGGCAAGCATTTGGTCTCGGCGCAATGGTCCGTCGTGCTGGCGGCGACAGGCGTGGGCTTGCTGTGGCTTTATCTGCTGCATTACCGTCGCACGGCTCATCCCTTGCTGGATTTGTCCTTGCTGCGGCTGTCGACCTTTCATGCCGGCGTGGTGGGAGGTTTCGTGTTCCGCGTCGGCATTGGCGCCACGCCTTTTTTGCTGCCGCTGATGCTGCAATTGGGTCTGGGCCTTAATCCCTTTGTCTCCGGCTTGTTGACCTGTTCCACCGCGGTGGGCGCCATCTTCATGAAGACCTTGGTGATGCGCATCTTGCGGCGCTACGGTTTTCGCCGGGTCTTGATGGCCAATAGCGTGCTCGCGGGTCTTTCCATCGCCGCATACGCGTTGTTCTACGAGGCGCCGAGCTATGTCTGGATGTTGCTGGTCTTCGTGCTGGGCGGCTGTCTTCGCTCCTTGCAGTTCACCAGCCTGAACGCGATCTCTTTTGCCGAGGTCGAGCCGGCCGGCATGAGTCATGCCACCAGTCTTTCCGGGGTGGCGCAGCAACTGGCGGCGGGTTTGGGGGTGACGGTGGGGGCCTTCGTCGTGCAGGGGGTGAGTCTGTTGCAGGGACATGCGCGCTTGACCGTGGTCGACTTCGCATGGGCTTTCGCCATCATGGGCGCCTTGACCATGTTGTCCAGCTTTATGTTCGCCTCGCTGGATCCGCGCGCTGGCGAAGAGATGGCTTCGCGCTGAGAAGGGGAGGAAATGCAAAACCCCCGTTGATCATAAATCAACGGGGGTTTATTGGTGCCCAAGAGAAGACTCGAACTTCCACACCCTTGCGGGCGCTAGGACCTGAACCTAGTGCGTCTACCAATTCCGCCACCTGGGCATAAAACTTAAATTGTTTTGCTGCTCGACTACGATATAAACATCATCGGAGCCGTTGAAACTGTTGGTGCCCAAGAGAAGACTCGAACTTCCACACCCTTGCGGGCGCTAGGACCTGAACCTAGTGCGTCTACCAATTCC
>NZ_JAMZGH010000068.1:0-18381 GCF_024158805.1 Chromobacterium sp. S0633
GCGTGGTTTTTACGTGGATCTGACCCAGTGCGAGGACGGCCCTATCACCAATCTGCTGACCATGTCCGGCGCGCCGGTCAAGGAAGCCCCGCGCCGGCCGAAGCCGTCAAGGCCGCCCCGCCCGCCGCCGCCATCGCGGCGGACAAGCCCGTCGCGCCGGTCAAGGAAGCCCCGGTCAAGGCCAAGCCGGCCGGCAGCTCCATCGGTTATCAAGTCCAGCTGGGCCTGTTCTCCAGCATCGGCAACGCCGAAAAGCTGGTGAAGGAGCTGAAACAGCACGGCATCCCGGCCCACACCGTCACCCGCGTGCAGGTCGGCCCGTTCAAGAGCCGCGCCGAAGCCGACGAAACCATGGAGAAGTTGCGCGGCCTGGGTTATGCGCCCTTGCTGGCGCCCGCCGGACAATAAGACGAAATAAAAAAAGCCCTCTCCGCAATGCGGAGAGGGCAAGCTCTGAACTCACTCAAACAATCGGAACGGAACGCACCGCCGCGCGCGGCGCGGCCCAAGCCGCGAAGACCGGCCAGCGGCCCTCCGCCCCATCCCTTTTGTCAGCGCATTCTCGCCGGCCGGCCCCCAAGACTCAAACAATCTCAAAGCAGGCTCAAGCCACGCGCCCCATGTGAAAAACCCTCTTCGCCGGCGAAGAGGGTTGATGCGTCCAATCCTTTCCGGCCGTCAACTCCAGTCCAGAATCACCTTGCCGCTCTGACCGGACAACATGGCGTCAAAGCCCTGCTGGAACTCCGCCACCGGGAAGTGGTGGGTGATGATGGGGGTGATGTCCAGACCGGACTGGATCAGGGCCACCATCTTGTACCAGGTCTCGAACATTTCGCGACCGTAGATGCCCTTGATTTCCAGGCCCTTGAAGATGACGTGGTTCCAGTCGATGGCGGTGTCGGCCGGGGGAATCCCCAGCAAGGCCACTTTGCCGCCGTGGTTCATGGTGTCCAGCATCTGACGGAAGGCCTGCGGATTGCCTGACATTTCCAGGCCGACGTCGAAGCCCTCGCTCATGTGCAATTCGGCCATCACTTGCTTGAGGTCCTGCTTGGCCACGTTCACCGCGCGGGTCGCGCCCATTTTGCGCGCCAGTTCCAAGCGGTATTCGTTGACGTCGGTGATCACCACGTGGCGCGCGCCGACATGGCGCGCAATCGCCACCGCCATGATGCCGATCGGACCCGCGCCGGTGATCAACACGTCCTCGCCCACCAGATTGAAGCTGAGCGCGGTGTGCACCGCATTGCCGAAGGGGTCGAAGATGGACGCCAGATCGTCGGAAATGTCGTCCGGAATCGGGAAGGCGTTGAAGGCCGGAATCACCAGATACTCGGCGAACGCGCCCTCGCGATTGACGCCCACGCCGAAGGTGTTGCGGCACAGGTGGCGGCGGCCGGCGCGACAGTTGCGGCAATGGCCACAGGTGATGTGTCCTTCGCCCGACACGCGCTGGCCAATGCTGAAGCCCTGCACTTCCGAGCCGATGTCCTCGATCACGCCAACGTATTCATGGCCGACGTGCATCGGCACCGGGATGGTTTTTTGCGCCCAGTCGTCCCAGTTCCAGATATGAATGTCCGTTCCGCAGATCGCGGTCTTGCGAATACGGATCAATAGATCGTTGTGGCCGATTTCCGGCTTGGCCACATCGGTCATCCACAGGCCGCGCTCGGCCTTCAGTTTGGATAATGCTTTCATTGCTGTTCCTATCCGCCGCGGCGCCCTCTTGGGCGCGCGGCGCTACGCCTCAGATCACGCCGAGCTCGCGGCCCACTTTGATGAAAGCCGCCACCGCCAGCCTAACCTGTTCTTCGCTGTGGCGCGCCGACATCTGGGTGCGGATGCGCGCCTTGCCCTTGGGCACCACCGGGAAGGAGAAGCCGATCACGTACACGCCCTCTTCCAACAGCTTGGCCGCCATCTCGCCCGCCAGCCGCGCATCGCCCAGCATCACCGGCACGATGGGATGCTGGCCCGGCACCAGGGTGAAGCCGGCCGCGCTCATTTCCTGGCGGAACACTTCGGCGTTGCGGCGCACCTTGGCGCGGAGCTCCGCGCCTTCCCCGCCCTTGAGGATGTTCAGCACTTCCAGGCTGGCGGCGGCGATGGCCGGAGCCAGGGTGTTGGAGAACAGATACGGACGCGAACGCTGACGCAGCAGATCGATGACGGCTTTGCGGCCGGACACATAGCCGCCGGACGCGCCGCCCAGGGCCTTGCCCAGGGTGCCGGTGTAGATGTCGATGCGATCGGCCACGCCGCACAGCTCCGGCGTGCCGGCGCCGCTGTCGCCGATGAAGCCGACGGCGTGGGAATCGTCCACCATCACCAGCGCGCCGTGGCGTTCGGCCACTTCGCACAGGGTTTTCAGATCGGCGATGATGCCGTCCATGGAGAACACGCCGTCGGTGACGATCAGCTTGAAGCGCGCGCCGGCCTGCTCGGCGGCGACCAGCTGCGCCTCCAGATCGGCCATGTCGTTGTTCTTGTAACGGAAGCGCTTGGCCTTGGACAGGCGCACGCCGTCGATGATGGACGCATGATTGAGCTCATCGGAAATCACCGCGTCTTCTTCGCCCAGCAGGGTTTCGAACACGCCGCCGTTGGCGTCGAAGCAGCTGGAATACAGAATGGTGTCGTCGGTGCCCAGAAAGCCGGAAATCGCCTGCTCCAGGTCCTTGTGCACTTGCTGGGTGCCGCAGATGAAGCGGACCGAGGCGCAGCCGTAGCCGAAGTCGTCCATGCCCTTCTTCGCCGCCTCGATCAGGCGCGGGTCGTCGGCCAGGCCCAGGTAGTTGTTGGCGCAGAAATTCAGCACATTGCTGCCGTTGCTCAAGGCGATGTCCGCGCGCTGCGGCGTGGCGATCACGCGCTCGGGCTTTTCAAAACCGTCGGCGCGAATCTGCGCCAGCGTGGCTTCTAGGTGGGCTAAGTAGGTTCGGTTCATGACTGTCCTTGTCCAGGGATGACAAAAGAATCACCATTGCGCCGCCGGATCCGCGGCGACTCAAAAACTGGCACCATTCTAGCCCAGCCATTTCACAGCCATCAGTGACAGTTCAATGCGTTTTTCCAAGATACTGTAACCTTGATAAATTAATACGAACCGACACTGTCACCATAAAATACCGCACGACAACTATCGTCACTTCAAATATTTGGCGATGATTTTTTCCAGCTTCCCGCTTTCGCGCAATTGCTGAAACGCCCTGCTCAGCCTCAGCGCGGTCGCATCCGACATTTTCGGACTGCAGGCCAGATAAATACTGGTGGTTTGCACCTGCAAGGCCTCGCGGATGCTGTCCGTCGGCGTGCCCACCTGTTTGATGGTGTAGTTGGCCACCACGTCATGCACCGCCCAGATGTCCGCCACGCCCGCCGCCAGTTCGCGCTCGGCCTCCTCCGGCGTAGGTCTGACCGAATACCCTATATTGTTTTTTTTCAGATACTCCGCCAGCGAGGA
Organism: Chromobacterium sp. S0633; assembly: GCF_024158805.1. NCBI lineage: Bacteria > Pseudomonadati > Pseudomonadota > Betaproteobacteria > Neisseriales > Chromobacteriaceae > Chromobacterium > Chromobacterium sp. S0633. Next base: position 3,470 of record NZ_JAMZGH010000068.1, read on the forward strand.
GCCCAGCAGCACCACGACGCGCTTGCCCTTGGCGTCGTCCAGCGAGTTCAAGACCACGGGATGATGCGTATTGATGAACAGGGATTGCTTGCTTTCCATCACCAGCCCCACCCAGCGATACATTTTCTCTCTCTCCGGGGAGCGGGTAAAAGGCGTCAGACAACTGTCCGCGTCTTGCTGCACCTGCATTTGGGCGCGCTTCCAGGGGATCTCCGGCATGCGCACACTCAAGCCGGCCAATTGCAGCGCCTGGGCCACCACCTCCGTGGCGATGCCGCTCAATTTGCCGCCCTCTCCTTTCAACACCAGCGGCGGATACTCCACGCTGTAGACGGAGAGCGTCGACGGCTCCGCCGCCAACGCCGCCATGCACCACAAGCCGCTTATCGCCCACCCCAGTTTCATCCCGCACCTCCGCCCGATGCCCATGCCCGTTACAGTCCTTAACATGATTTTTAGTCCAGCCGCCGGCGTTTGCGCACAGAAACCGCGCAGCCGCGGGCTGCGATGCTAAAATCGGCGCCATGTCCTTGCGCGTCCGCCTTATTTCCAGCTCCCTGTCCCTGCTGCTTGCCGCCTGCGCCAGCACCTCGCAACCCGCCGCGGTGGAGTCCGCCGGCTTTTACCGCGTCAAACCGGGAGACACCCTGTTTCGCATTGCCCAGAACCACCGGGTCAGCGTGGCGAACCTGGTGCGCTGGAACGGGCTGAAAGACCCGGGCAGCATCAATGCCGGGCAATTGCTGCGCGTATCAGCCCCCGGCGGCTCCGCGCAAGCCTCCGCCAAGCCCGGCCGTCCGCAGCCCAGCCGGCCCGCGGCCAAGCCTTCCGCCTCCGAGCCCAGCAAGCCCGCGCCCCGGCCGACGGCCAATATCAAGCTGATCTGGCCGGCCAAGGGCCCCGTCATCGCCAAGTTCAACGGCCAGGGCAGCAAGGGCATCGACATCGCCGGCGAGGCGGGCACCCCCATCCGCGCGGCGGCCGGCGGCAAGGTCACCTACTCCGGCAAAGGCATCCGCAGTTACGGCAATCTATTGATCATCCAGCATGACAATGCCCACCTCACCGTCTATGCTCACAATCAGTCCTTGCTGGTCAAGGAAGGGCAAGCGGTCAAGGCCGGCGACACCATCGCCACCATGGGCAGTTCCGGCACCACCCGGGTCAAGCTGCACTTTGAACTGCGCGTCCGCTCTTCGGCGGTCGATCCCCTGCCCTATCTGACGGACTGAGCCGCACGGCGGCGGAGCGCTTGTCAGCGCCGGCGGCGTACGCGCAAAATACATTCCTTATCTGATGCGCAACCTATCGCCCGGACAGCACGGTTTCCACTGCGCGGGCCCGAAGCGAGGAAGTCGAGAAGGCAAGCCGATGGGGAGATTACTGTTACTTGGCAGCTTGCTGCTGGCCCTCGCCGCCAACGCCCACGCCGCCAAGATCGTCAAGGTGGCCTTTGGCGAATCGCTGGAGCCCTATGTGATGGAGGGCGGCAAGAGCGGGCTTGAAGTGGAGATCGTGCGCGCCGCCTTGCAAGAGCGCGGCTACCGGATAGAACCGGTTTTCTTTTCCCAACCCCGGCTGCCGATGGCGCTGAAGAACAAGGACATCGACGCGGTGGCCACCGTGGGCGAGCAGGCCGGATTGCAAGCCGAGTATTCCGACGTCTACATCAGCTACGAGGATGTGGCCATCACCCTCAGCAGCCGCCGCATCCAGTTGCACCAAGCCAAGGAGTTGGGCGCCTATCGGGTGCTGGCCTTTTCCCTGGCCAGGCAATACCTGGGCGAAGCCTTCAAGGACATGGCCCGAAGCAATCCCAACTACGCGGAAACCGCCAACCAGGTGGATCAAAACCGGCTGCTGTACCGCGGCTCCGTGGACGTGGTGGTGGCCGACCGCAACATCTTCGCCTGGATGAACCACAAGCTCGCCACCCAGTTCAAGGAAAAAACCGCGCCGGTGGACATTCACCGGCTGTTCGCCCCCACCGTGTACCGGATGGCCTTCCGCAGCGCCCCCCTGAAGGACGAGTTCAACCTGGGCTTGCGCGCGATACAAAAAAGCGGCGCCTACAAGCAAATCGTGAATCGTTACCAGAACCTCTGAGCGCGATTGCCGATGACAGCAAGATAGCCTAACCTTCACGGTTTGATTCCGCACCGTCCCGCGCACCGTGAAACCGTCCCGTTTGCTGTTTGCCCTTTTGCCCGCGCTGCTGAGCGCCTGCGCCACCGTCAGTCCGCCGGCCCCGGTCGCCGCTCCCGTCGTCGTCGCGCCCGTCTCCCCCGAGCCGGAGGCCCCTGCGCCGGCGGTCGAAGCGCCGCCCTCGCCTCCGCCGGTGAGCGCGCCGCCGCTCAGGCCCGCCTACAACGATCCGCAGGCCGGGCGCCTGTTGCTCAACCGCCTGCTGCCGGCCAAGATCCGCGACCGCCAGGGCTGGAGCAACGACATGCTCTCGGCCTTCGCCCACCTGAAGATCCCCTACACCGCGGAGAATTTCTGCGCGCTGGCGGCGGTGATCGAACAGGAGTCCAGCTGGCAGGCCGATCCCACCGTGCCCAATCTGCCCGCCATCGTCTGGGACAAGATCGCCGAGCGGGCCCACGGCTATCTGATCCCGCTGCCGGTGGTCAAAGCCGCGCTGATGAAGACATCGCCCAACGGCAAAAGCTATAAGGCGCGCATCGACAGCCTGCGCACCGAAAGGGAAATGAACGATCTGTTCGAAGACATGGCGCGCGAAGCCAGCAAGCTGGGCCTGCCGATGAGCATGAAGAACCCGATCCGCACCGGTGGGCCGATGCAGGTCAGCGTCGAGTTCGCCGAAGGCCACGTCCGAGTCTGGCCCTATCCCTATCCGCGCAGCGGCAGCGTGCGCCAGGAAGTGTTCACCCGCCGCGGCGGCGTCTACTTCGGCGCGGCCATCCTGCTGCAATACCCTGCGCCTTACAGCCAGATGCTGTACCGCTTCGCCGACTTCAACGCCGGCCGCTACAGCAGCCGCAACGCGGCCTTCCAAGCCGTGATGGAGAAACTCAGCGGCAAGGACCTGACGCTGGACGGCGACCTGCTCAGCTACAAGGACGGCAAGGTCTACCCCAGCACCACCCAGAGCGCGGTCATCAGCCAGGGCGGCAAACTGGGCATGGGCCAGGGCGAGATTCTGCGCGACCTGAAACTGGAAAAAAGCGCCGCCTTCGGCCAAAGCGAGCTCTACCGCAAAACCTACGCGCTGGCGGACCAGCGCTTCGGCAAGCCCGCGGCGCGCGAACAACTGCCGCAGATCGATCTGAAAAGCCCCAAGATCACCCGCAAGCTGACCACCGAGTGGTTCGCCAAGCGCGTGGACGGCCGCTATCAGAGCTGCCTGGCCCGCGCGCGTTGACCTCAAAACCGCCGCGATTATAATCCCACGTCATCACCCGCCGGCGCCGCTCCCGACGCCGGCGCCGGGCGGGCCTGGCTCGTCCCGCACAACAAGGCGAATTCATTCATGCGCACCACGCTCTCCTACTTCACCGGCTCGCTGCTGTTCAGCGTCGTCGTGCTGGCCGCCGCCGGCTGGTACGGCTTCCAGCTGGGCGGCCCCGCCATGGCCAGCTCTTTCCTGGTCACCGCCCTGGTGCTGGCGATTCTGGAAACCAGCGTTTCCTTCGACAACGCGGTCGTCAACGCCAGCGTGCTGCAGGCGATGAGCTCCTTGTGGCGCAAACTCTTCATGACGGTGGGCATCGCCGTCGCCGTGTTCGGCATGCGCATCCTGTTTCCGCTGCTCATCGTCGCCGTCGCCGGCGACACGCCCTTGCTCGAGGCCTTCTCCATCGCCACCCGCGAACCGCTGCGCTACCAGCAGATCATGCACGACTCGCATCTGATGATCATGGGCTTCGGCGCCACCTTCCTGCTGATGGTGGTGGTGGAATACTTCGTCAAAAAGGAAAAGGACGAACACTGGCTGCCGGCCGTCGAGCCGCTGCTGGCCCGATTGGGCTCGGTTGAAAACGCGCAGTCGATGATCGCCATCCTGTTGATCGCGCTGGTGGCCGCCGCCATTCCCGCCGGACAGAAGATGGAGTTTCTCAGCAGCTGTTTCTGGGGCTATGTGGTGTTCATGGCGCTACATGTGTTCAAGCAGCTGTTCGGCGGCATGGACATTCAGACCGCCGCGGCCAAGAACGGCCTGATCGGCTTCGTCTATCTGGAAACGCTGGACGCCAGTTTCTCCATGGACGGCGTGATCGCCGCCTTCGCCATCACCAATAATTTCTGGCTGATCGCCGCCGGGCTCGGCATAGGCGCGATGTTCGTGCGTTCGATGACCATTCTGCTGGTGGAGCGCAACATCATCGGCCAGTTCAAATACCTGGAGACGTCCGCGTTCTGGGCCATCGGCGCCCTGGTCGCCATCATGTTCGCCGCCGCGCTCCACGTAGAGCTGGGCGAAGTGCTCACCGGCCTGATCAGCGTCGCCATCATCGGTCTGGGCATCGTCACCAGCCTGCCGGGGCGCAAGCGCCGGCGCGACTGAAACGCCCGCGCCGTAATGCGAACAGGCCTGGATTCCAGGCCTGTTCGTTATAGAGCGGCGACGGCGTTTCGCCGGCGCGCCTTGCTTCGGCCGTGAAACCGACTTTTGTTAGCCGCTCTTATCCGTCAAAGCCGATAACTGGCTCCCGTCATCAGCTTGGCGGACAGCTTCATCGCCCCCTTGACCGGAGCCGGCAATGGGGCCGCGCCCAGATCGTGGGCCATGTCCGCATGCTTCAATTCGTCGTCGCGCATCTGCTCGACGATGGCGCGGCTCTTGGCGTCCGCCTCCGGCAACAGCTTCAGATGGCTGTCCAGATGCGCGCCCACCTGTTGCTCGGTTTCCTCCAGAAAGCCCAGATTCCACTTATCGCCCAACACCCCGGCGGCCACGCCTATCGCCAGCGAACCGGTGTACCACAGCGGGTTGAACACGCTGGGCCGGCCGCCCAGCTCGCGAATGCGCCGCTCGGTCCAGGCCAGATGCTCCACCTCCTCCTGCGCCGCTTGGCGCAAGGCTTCGCGCGCCTGCGGCGTGCGCGCCGTCAGCGCCTGCCCCTGGTATAAAGCCTGGGCGCACACCTCGCCGCAATGGTTCACCCGCATCAGGCCCAAAGCGTGCCGCTTCTCCTCCGCAGCCAGCTCCGCCTCGTCCAGCGCTGCGTCAGGATGCGGCCGCAGGCTTTGCGCGGAAGCAAACAGGGTGCGCAGCCCCTTGTCGAACTCGACGATCCATTTGTCCAGCATCAATCGCTCTTTCTCGCGCTCACTCAATCGCCGGCGATTATACCCGCCCGATACGCGACGCGGCAGCTACTGCTATAATTGCGCGGTTTATCGAAACATTGTGTTCAACACGCTCAACAAGGATTCCCTGATGGATCTCGCTAGCATCGGCCCGGGCAAAGACATGCCGGGCGACTTCAACGTCGTCATCGAAATCTCCGCCAACGCCGCCCCGATCAAGTACGAATTCGACAAAGACTGGAACGCGCTGGTGGTTGACCGCTTCATGGGTACTTCCATGATGTATCCGGCCAACTACGGTTTCGTGCCGCAAACCCTCGCCGGCGACGGCGATCCGGTTGACGTGCTGGTGGTGACCCCCTTCCCGCTGCCTCCGGGCGTGGTGGTGCGCTGTCGCGCGCTGGGCCTGATCAAGATGGAAGACGAGTCCGGCGTTGACGCCAAGCTGGTGGCCGTGCCGGTGGAAAAACTGTGCCCGATGTACAAGTCCATCCAGAAACTGGAAGACCTGCCGGAACTGCTGCGCAACCAGATGGTGCACTTCTTCGAACACTACAAAGACCTGGAAAAAGGCAAGTGGGTCAAAGTGCAAGGCTGGGGCACGCTGGACGACGCCAAGACCGAACTGGTCGACGGCATCGCCAACTTCGAAAAATAAGCGCTCGGCGCTTATCCCAAGACAACCGGCGCGCGTCGCCGGTTTTTTCATGCCCGGCGTTTGCCTCCGCACATTCGCCAACGCTGATATTGCAACGCAATATGCCATCATTATTTGCTACAATCGCTGAGGCTTGGACACCGCGGCCGCCCGCAGTTAGAAAAGCAAGTGATTGTTACTAAATACCATAAATAATTCTTTTACCCGTCGCCGCATTGCAGGTATCGTTCCATTAGAGCCTGCCGACGGCCCCGCGGGCTAAAGTAAAACAAGGCCTTGCGGCTGAAAAAGCGGAATGCGCATATGGCAGATAGGCGCTTCGAAGGGGTTCTCAAAGACCGTACGCCGGCGCGCGGCGGATCGTGAACCGCTTCCGGGAGCCCGCCCGCGTTCAGGACCGCAATGCCCCGAACATGGCCCCATGCCCCGCCGCCTGTCGTCGCCATGGCGTCGGGCAGCCCAACCGGAACCATAGTGACCTATATCGCCCAAGGCTCAGCACCGCAACTCCACTGGCTCCAGCAGCGCCTGGCCAGCCGGGGTTTGCCCGCGTCCGCCGGCGCGAGCGGTCCGCCGTCCTGGCTGCCTGGCGATTGGCAAGGCTTTTACCTGTCTTCCGGCTGCTGGATCAATATCGACCCCCTGCATCAAGCTCCCCTGCCTCCCCGCCTGCGGCTCTGCCGCAAGCACGAGGTCCAGTTGCTGGAGTTGGACGGCGCCTGGCAGGCGCTGGGCTCGGACTTCGGCTTCATGCTGTTGCTGGGCGCCGACCCCGCGCCGACCGCCGACGCCTTGGCCTTGCTGGACGCGCTGGCGCCGCTGCCGGCCGCCTGGCTGCGCTGCGGCCCGACGGGCAGCGCGCGCTACACCCGCCAGGTCTGGGAAGCGCTGCTGTTCATGTTGAGACGGCAGACGCCGCCCAGCCCGGCCACGCAAACCGCGCCGGACTGGGAAACCGGGCTGCGCGGGCAATGGCAGCTGTGGGAACAGCTGGTGCGCCTGTCGCAACGCTATCTGCGGGAACGCAAGCTGCCCGAGGACAATCCGACGGCGCGGCGGGACTTCGCCGAACCGCCGCGGGAGCAAGAACACTACGCCGCCAGCCTGGCCGGGCTGATCGTGCAGGCGGACGGCTGCCAGCAGGCCTGGCGGCAATTATGGGACGACTTCGCCGCCCAAGCTCCGCTGAGCCCTAAAAACTAAAAAGCCCGCGAGAACGCGGGCTTTTTTTCACGACAAGGCCGGAATCAGGCGGCGCTGGTCGCCTTCTTGCCGCGGGCGACGGCGGCGCTGGCGGCCTTGGCGGAGTTGGTGGCGGCTTCCACGCTGGCTTCGGCGATTTCCGCGCTGACCTTCTTGGCGGTCTTGGACACGCTTTCGAAAGCGGCGTTGGAGGTGTTCACCAGGCTTTTCAGAGCGGACACCGCGGCGTCGGAGCCGGCCGGCGCGTTCTTGGACAGACGGTCCAGATTGCTCAGCAGGGTCTGATTGCCTTCGGCGATCTGCTCTTCGACAAAAGCGGCCAGTTCATTCTGGGTGGTCAGCGCGGCGTCGTAGACATTGCGCGCCACGGAGAAAGCCTGATCGATGGACGGCTGAGCCAGGCTGCTCTGCACTTCGGCGAAGGCCTTGGGATCCTTGGCTTCGCTCAGCGCCTTGATCGCCTGGGCGTTGTCGGCCAACAGCTTGCGCGACAGGTCCAGTTGCAGCGCGGCCAGACGCTCGGCGCCGGCCAGCACGATGGAGGAGAAACGCACGGCCTTGTCGAACTGCGACTGGCCGAGAGCGGAGAATTCTTGAGTAGTGGTAAACATGACGACTCCTAAAAAATATCCAAAATTGACAGCTCAGCAACGACAGCGAACTTAACCTGCGCCCTTGATGTTGCATCGCAACAATTGCCATTCTGGCGGGTCGGCTCTCTCGAGTCAAGAAAATGTTGCAATGCACAAGCGGCTAAACCGCTATTTTTCATGAATTTTTGCAACACAAACATTCCAAAGACATTACGGAAACGCGCTTCCTTTCTTCTCCGCGCGACGATTCCCTCAATTGCAACACTTGCCTGCGTCCAAGCCCGCCGCCTCGGCCGATTTCGGCCTTTTGGCCCCAAGCCGAGCAACGCCATTGAAAGCCTGTCAGCAACCCAGTACACTCGCCCCATAGAATAAATCTATCTACATGAAGCCAAGTACAATGAGCCCTGCGGCCAACGCATTCGACATAAAATCCGCCAGCCTGGATCTGCTGGCGCTCTTGCTGCGCACCGACGACCTGGACGAACTGAGCCAGGCGCTGGACGCGCGTTTCGGCACCGGCCACGACGCGCCGGCGGAAGCCTTCGTCCTCGACGTGGAAGCCTTGCCCGCCCCGGCCGAGCTGGATTACGGCCGCCTGCTGCCCATGCTCAGCCGCCGCGGCATCCGCGCGGTGGCCCTGCGCCACCCCAGCACCGCGCTGGCCGGCGTCGCCAGCCAGTTCGGCCTGGCCTACACCAGCAGCGCCACGCCGGCGCGCTCGGCGCAAAGCGCGCCGGAACCCGCCGACAAGCCCGCCGCGCCGGAACCGGCTCCGGCCACCGGCGCCATGATCGTCGACCGTCCGGTGCGCGCCGGCCAGCAAATCTACGCCAAGGGCTGCGATCTGATCGTGCTGGCCATGGTCAGCGCCGGCGCGGAAGTGATCGCCGACGGCAATATCCATATCTACGCGCCCTTGCGCGGCCGCGCTCTCGCCGGCGCGCGCGGCAACGCCGGCGCCCGCATTTTCGCCCGCAGCATGGAGGCCGAACTGGTGTCCATCGCCGGAGTCTATCGAACTATCGAACAAGCCTTGCCCGACAGCATTCTGGGCAAGCCAACTCAAATCTATCTCGAGAACGAGCGCCTGGTCATGACCGCGCTCGGCGAGTAACAAGCCATTATTCAAAGGGATCGACTGTGGCAAAAATCATCGTTGTGACGTCCGGCAAGGGTGGCGTCGGTAAAACCACTACCAGTGCCAGCTTCTCCTCCGGCCTGGCGTTGCGCGGTCACAAAACCGTCGTCATCGACTTCGACGTCGGTTTGCGCAACCTGGACCTGATCATGGGTTGCGAACGCCGCGTGGTCTATGACCTGATCAATGTCGTCAACGGCGAAGCCAGCCTGAACCAGGCGCTGATCAAGGACAAGAACTGCGACAACCTCTACATCATCCCCGCCTCGCAAACCCGCGACAAAGACGCCTTGACGCTGGACGGCGTGGAGAAGGTGTTGAACGACCTGGCCGAAGCCGGCTTCGAATACATCGTCTGCGACTCGCCGGCCGGCATTGAAAAAGGCGCGCTGATGGCGCTGTACTTCGCCGACGAAGCGCTGATCGTCACCAATCCGGAAGTCTCCTCGGTGCGCGATTCCGACCGCATCCTGGGCATTCTGTCCTCCAAGTCCAAGCGCGCGGAAGAAAGCCGCGAGCCGGTCAAGGAACACCTGCTGATCACCCGCTACTCCGCCGGCCGCGTCGACAAGGGCGAAATGCTGTCGGTGGACGATGTGAAGGAGATTCTGCGCGTGCCGCTGCTGGGCGTGATTCCGGAGTCGCAGACCGTTCTGCAAGCCTCCAACTCCGGCACCCCGGCCATCCACCTGAAAGGCTCGGACGTCGCCGACGCCTATTCCGACGTGGTGGCCCGTTTCCTGGGCGAAGAGCGCCCGATGCGTTTCCTCGATGCCCCCAAAGTGGGCATTCTGAAGCGCCTCTTTGGAGGTTAAGTCATGTCCCTGATCGAAATGATCTTTGGCAAGCGCCAGAAAACCGCGGCCATTGCCAGAGAACGCCTGCAAATCATCCTGGCCCACGAACGCAACGGCCGCAGCGCGCCCGACTATCTGCCGGCGCTGCAGCGCGAATTGATGGAAGTGATCTCCAAATACGTCGCGGTCAATCTGGACGACATCAAGGTGCAAGTGGAGCGCCAGGACGACTTCGAAGTGCTGGAAGTCAATATCGTGCTGCCGGAGCACCAGCGCTGAGCCATGACGCTGACCGAACTTCGCTATATCGTCGCGGTGGCGCGGGAGCGCCACTTCGGCCGCGCCGCGCAAAGCTGCTTCGTCAGCCAGCCGACGCTGTCCATCGCCATCAAGAAGCTGGAGGACGAACTGGGCGTCACGCTGTTTGAGCGCGGCGGCCAGGAAGTCAGCGTCACCGAGATCGGCGAACGCATCATCGAGCAATCGCAACGCGTGCTGGAGGAGGCCGAAACCGTCAAACGCCTGGCCGGCGAACATCAGAACGAACTGGTGGGCCCGCTGAAGCTGGGGGTGATTTTCACCATCAGCCCCTATCTGCTGCCGCGGCTGATCCCGGCCTTGCGCATCCTGGCGCCGGACATGCCCTTGATCCTGGAGGAGAACTACACCTCCCGGCTTTCGGAAATGCTCAAGCGCGGCGAAGTGGACGCCATCATCGTGGCCGACCCCTTCGACGAGGCCGGCACCGTGGCGAGCCCGCTGTACGACGAGCCCTTCGTCGTCGCCACGCCCAAGGGCCATCCCTGGGAAAAGCTGGGCGCCATCGCCGCCAATCAGCTGGCCGACGAAAGCGTCCTGCTGCTGACCCAGGGCAATTGCTTCCGCGATCAGGTGCTGCAGGCCTGCAGCGATCTGGCCAGCCGGCAGAGCCACGGCGGCACGCTGGCCGCCAATCTGCAGGGCAGCTCGCTCAACACCATCCGCCACATGGTGGCCAGCGGCATGGGCGTCACCGTGATGCCGTCCACCTCGATAGGCCCCACCGACGAATCCTTATTGTCGGTGGTGCCGTTCAAGACGCCGGCGCCACAGCGCCGCGTGCTGTTGGTGACGCGCAAGCAGTTCTTCCGCAAGAAGGCGATAGACACCCTGCAACAGGCGGTCTTCCGCTCCGGGCTGGAAGGCGTCGCCATGCTGGAAGGCGAAGCGCCGGCGCAATAAGCCGGCTCCCGCCCCCAAACGAGACAACCGCTGCGCGCCCTGCCGCAGCGGTTTTTTTCCGCCCCACCACCGCAAGGAGTTTCCCCGTGTCTCAATTGCGCAGCATTGAAATCAAAGCCTTCGTGCCCGCCCGCGACTACGCGCTGTCGCAGCGCTTTTACGCCGATCTGGGCTTCGAGCAAAAGTCGGACAGCCACGGCGTCAGCTATTTCGTCCATGGCCAGTGCAGCTTCCTGCTGCAGGACTTCTATCATCCGCAATTGGCGGAAAACCTGGTCTTGCACTTGCTGGTCGACGATGTCGACGCCTGGCACCGCCAATGGCTGGCCCAGGGCGTCGCCGAGCGCTACCCGGCCAAGATAGGCCCGCTCGTGGACCAGCCCTGGGGCATGCGCGACTTCTGCCTGCACGATCCCTCCGGCGTGCTGTGGCGCGTCGGCCAGAACCTGTAAGCCGCCGCGGGCCGGGCCCTCACACAGCGCGGCCAAGCTCCTCCTTCAGTATCGCGAACAGGCTTTCCGGTCTCCCGTTCAGGAAGAAGTGATCGCCGGGCAGGATCTCGCTGCGAAAACCGCCGGTGGCATAGCCCTGCCAGGAAGCGGCCGCCTCGACGCCGCCCTCTTCTTCGCTGCCGCCCAGGGCGACGATGCGGCAGCTCAAAGGGGGACGCGGCGCGGGACGGTAAGTCTCTATCGCCTCGAAATCGGCGTGCAGCACGGGCAGGATGACCTGGACCAGTTCCGGATGGGCCAGCACTTCCGCCGGCGTGCCGTTCATGCGCATCACCTCGTCCAGAAACTCATCGTCCGGCAAGCCGTGTATCGGCCGCTCTCTCGGCGGCAGATGCGGCGCGGCGCGGCCGGACACGATCAGGCAGCAGGGCGCCGGCAGGCCGCGCGCCCGCGCCCGCTGGGCCACCTCGAAAGCCAGGCTCGCCCCCATGCTGTGCCCGAACAAGATGTAAGGCCGGTCCAGCAGCGGCGCGATCGCGTCCGTCGCCTCCTCGGCCTGCTGATCCAGCCGGTAGCGCAGCGGATCGTGAAAGCGCCGCCCCCGCCCCGGCGGATGCATGGGCCGGAGATCCACCGCGGCCGGCAAGCGCTCCGCCCAGCCGCGGTACACCGCCGCGCTGCCGCCGGCGTAAGGGAAGCAGAACAGGCGCAAGGCCGCGGCTTGGCCGGCCGGCGCGGCGTCCACCCAGCCGCGGTTCACGGCGCCACCTTGCGGATGAAGCCGCCGGCTTCTTTGATCGCCGCCCTCGCTTCCGGCAGCATCGGCGTCAGGGTGGCCCAGGCGTGCGGCAGCCGCCGCCACACCTTGAAATCCACGCCGACGCCGGCCGCGCTCGCCTTGCTGGCCACGCGCGCGGCGTCGTCCAGCAGCACCTCGCTGTCGCTGGCCTGGATGAACAGGTCCGGCAGGCCCGCGTACTCGCCGTAGAGCGGCGAGGCGATGGGATGATCGGCGGCGGCGTCGCCAAGGTAGTAGCGCGAGAAATTCCTCACCGCCACCGCGCTCAGCATCACGTCGGACGCGTCGTTCGCTTCCAGCGAGGCCCCGGTCGCCGCCAGATCCGTCCACGGCGAGAACAAGACCGCGCCGGCCGGCATCGGCGCGCCCGCGTCGCGCAGCGACAGCAGCAGCGCCAGCGCCAGCCCGCCGCCGGAGGAATCGCCGGCGACCACGATGCGCTCAGGCGCCACGCCCTCGTCCAACAGCCCCCGATACGCCGCCAGCGCGTCGTCGACGGCGGCCGGGAACGGATGTTCCGGCGCCAGCCGGTAAGCCAGCGAAAACGCGCGCGCGTCCGCCTCCCGCGCCAGCGCGGCGGCCACGCCGCGGTGCGTCAGCGGCGAGCAGAAGCAATAGCCGCCGCCGTGCAAATACAGGATCACCCGCCCGCTCGCCTCGCGCCGCGCGGAGGCTTCAGGCTCTATCCACTCGCCGCGCAGCGCCTCCGCGTCCAGCTTGCGCACCCGCCAGCCGCGCGGCGGCTTGATTTCGCCGCGCGCCCATTTCGCGCTGCGCTCGCGCATTTCCTGGGCGGTCAGGCCGGGCTTGCGGGTCAGGGATTTGGCCGTTCTGCGCAACAGCCAGGAGAAACATAGGTTTTGCCAACTCATGAATCGCTTTCCAGTCATGAAGAGAAAGAAGTCTGCCGTCGCGCGCGGCTTATCCGAACACCAGTTTGCGATGCGCGGCGATGCCCGCCAGCGCGCCGTTGCCGATGGCCAGCGCCACGGTGCCGCCCCGCTGCGTGATGTCGCCGCAGGCGAATACGCCCGGCGCCGATGTCTCCATCGCGTCGTCGGTCCGCACATAAGGCCCCAGCGGCCCCTCCTCGATCACGCAGCCCAGCTGCTCCGCCACCGGGCTGGACAGGCGGAAGCGGTTCATCATGAACAGCCCGTCAAAGGCCAGCCGGCGGCCATCGGCCAGCTCGACGGTGGCGCGCTCGACAATGCGCGCGATCCGTTCGCGCACGATGTCGACACCCCGCTGCGCCAGCGCCTCGCGCTGCGCCGCGTCCGGCTCGAAGCCGCCGTCGCTCAGGAAGACGGTCGGGCCCCATTCCGGCATCAGCATCGCCGACAGATAGGACAAGGGACCGCCGCCGAGCACGCCGATGCGGCCCTGCTTCAGTTCGTAGCCGTGGCAGTAAGGGCAGTGGAACACGCTTTCGCCCCAGCGCTCGCGCAGGCCCTCCAGCTCAGGCAATTCGTCCACCACGCCGAAGGCCAGCACCAGCTGGCGCGCCGCGTAGCTTTGGCCGGAGGCGCAGCGCAACGCGTAGCCGGCCTCGCCGCTCTCGGCCCGGACCACGGTGTCCGCGCGCCATTGCGCGTTGGGATAGGCCAGCAATTGCGCCTTGCCGTCCGCGGCGATCGTGTCGGGCGAGCGCCCGTCCAGGCCGATCACGCCGTGGGATTGGGCGGCGAAGCGATTGCGGCGCGCGCCGGCGTCGATCACCAGCACGCGGCGGCGCGCGCGCGCGATCTGCAAGGCGGCGGATTGTCCGGCGTGACTGCCGCCGATCACGATGACGTCGAAGGGCGTTGTGGAAGTTTCGGTATTCATGATGGGATGTCCTTATCGGGATGAATCGGAGGGCGCGCGGACGGCCGTCACAGCCGGCCGCCGCCGCAGGCTTCCGCCGCGCGGTCCAGCAGCCAGCGCACGATCAGCTTGGCGCGCGGTACGCGCTGCCCTTCGTCGCGGCGCCGCAGCGCCAGTTGTTGCGTGATCACCGCCAGCCGCAGCAGGCCGTAGGCGTACCAGTAGGCGGGTTCCGCCACCTCGCGTCCGGCCGCGGCGGCGTACAGGTCCACCAGCGCCGCGCGCGTCGGCGCGCCCGGCGCGCAGCTCGGCCCGGGCGCGTCCAGCCGCAGCAGCGACGAATCCCGGCCCTCTATCCAGTAAGCGAGCGCGGCGCCAAGATCCGCCAGCGGATGGCCGACCGCGGCCAGCTCCCAATCGACGACGCCCACCAGCCGCGCCGGATCGCCCGGGTCGACGAGGATGTTGTCCAGCTTGTAGTCGTTGTGCAGCCAGGCGGAGGGCGCGGTCTGCGGCATCCGCTCGCTCAGCCAGTCGGCCACCGCCCGGAAGTCGGCGTCGGCCGCCGCGCCCGCCTCCTCCGCGTTCCAGCGTCGCCGCCATTCGCTCAGGATGCGGCGCAGATAGTCGGGGGGCCGGTCGGCCGGCGCGACCTCCAGCGCATGCAGGCTCGCCAGCGTTTCGATGAAGTTTTCCGCGAGCCGGCGCACGGTGTCGGGGCCGAGCGCTCCGCAGGCGGCCGGCGCGACGCCGTCCAGCTTTTCAACCAGCAGCAGCGCGGCGTCGCCGTCCTCGTCCACCGCCAGCGGCCTGGGCGCCAGCCGGAACTGGCCGGACAGCCGCTCCAGCAGCGCGTAGCGGCGCCTCGCCTCGCGCGCGCCGCCCTCCGGCAGCCAGTAGGCGATGAGTTCGCTGTCGCCGCCCTGCACCAGGAACACTTCGCTGGCCCGGCCGCCGCCCACCCGCGT
>NZ_JAMZGH010000069.1:0-17972 GCF_024158805.1 Chromobacterium sp. S0633
GCCGGCGGCGTCCAGGATGCCGAGCCGGGCCGGCAGGCCGAGCAGGCTCTTGAGTTCGATCTTGCCGTCCGGAGACAGACAGGTGAGCTGGTAGGCGTAAGACCGGGACACGCCTTCTTCGCCGGCCAGGCTCAGCGGCAGCAATTGCTCGGCCGCCACGCTGCCGTCGCCCAGGCTGAGGGTGAGTAGGCGCTGGTCCTGGTTGAAGGCGGAGGCGAAGCTGGCGAGCAGGGTGCTGGGGTCCATGGGGCGCTGTCAGGCTGGGTCAGCCTTGTACCTTGTAAACGTTGGAGGAGAGTTGCAGGGTGGCGTCGAAGGTGACCGGCGGCCGGTGCGGATGCACTTTCAGCACCGCGTCGACGCGGAAGCGCAGGTGGCGCTCCATCTCGCGCGGCGCGTCCAGGTTCACCCGCACGCGGGACAGCCGCGGCTCGTGCACTTCGATGGCGCGGCGCAGTTGCTCGCGCAGCAGTTCCCGGTCTTGCGGATTGAGCAGGCTGATGCCGGACAGGTCCGGAATGCCGAAGCTCAACATGCTGTCGTGGGCCTGCGGGTACATGTCGAACAGTTCTTGCAAGGGCGCGAGCCGGGTGTTCAGCAGCGCTTCCAGATCCCGCGCCAGCGAGCGCTTGATCTGCGGCAGTTCGTACAACATGGTTTCCGCGCCGTGGCTGTTGTCCGGCTGGTCGTCCAGCAGCCGGTCCAGCACCGACGGCAGGATCTGGGCGTGACGGCTGCTGTGCATGGCTTACAGGCCGAAAATGGATTGGAGCTGGTTGGACAGCAGCCAGCGGTAGGCGACGAAGATGCCGGCGCCCACCACCGCCAGCAGCGCGAAGTACAGCCACAGCGGCAGTTCATGGCGGACAAAGGCCTGGAAGCGTTGCGGCAGCTGCCAGTTGGGCGCGAACTCGGCCTTGCCGCCGCGCACTTGCTGGATTTCCTGGCCCAGCTTGTGGGTCAGGTAGCCCAGCTTTTCCTGGCCTTCCAGCAGGTATTTGCCTTGGAAGCCCAGCAACAGGCAGGTGTAGAACACTTCCAGCGGCTCGATATGGGCGGCCGGGTCCAGACGCAGTTGTTCCAGGCGGTTGAAGAAGCCCTCGCCGGCCAGATGCTCGCCAAACAGCCGCAGTTGCAGCGGCATGCGCTCCCATTCGTCGCGGATGTCGAACTCGGAGGACAGAATGATCTCGTCCATCAAGGCGCAAAACGCGTACTTGGAGTGGTTGATGGCGTTCTGGTCCTTGCCGAAGTTGCGCGCGTTGCGCTCGTACTGGTTCAGGAACTGGTCGACGCGGCGGTTGAACTCCACCGCGCTGCTGGGGGCGTTGCCGTCCCGGAGCAGGAACAGCAGGTAGATGCCGTCTTCCAGCATTTCGCGCAGGGTGGGCGCCGAGGCGGAGGCTACGGCCAGCGGGCGTTCTTGAAGAGTTGCGGCGGTTTGGTTCATGGCGGCCTCAGCGGAATACGGCGATCAGTTCAAGCGTCAGGTTGGAGAGCGTCTGCGGCATATAGATGCAGATGCTGCGCGATTGCAGCATGCGGCCGAAGATCTCGCCGTGCGGCTCCAGCGCGAAATAGTGGTTGCCCACGCGCACCGGAATGGCGGACGGGGTTTGCGCCGCATGGCTGAGCGCCACGCCGCGCATGGCGGAGTTGAGGATTTTTTCCACGTCGTCCGGCGCGCCGATCTTCATCTTCAGCGGCACGCTGTCGATGATCTGGCTGGCCGGCAGTTCGCTCTGCACCGACAGGTAGTAATCGACGTTCTCCAGCAGGCGGTCGCTTTCCAGCCGGCCGATGTAGAAGGACGGTTTGGGCGAATGCAGCGGGATGATGGCGTAACGCGAGGAGATCACGGTTTCCAGCAGTTCTCGGATCTGCGTGTCCAACGCGGCCAGCACGGCGTGCAGGTCGTCGTGGCGATAGGCCGGGATGTCGGACAGGGTGTAATGGGTGGAGAAGGTCTGCAGCTCGCCGCAGAATTCGGCCAGCGCCAGATACAGCTCCTCCGGATGCAGCGGGCTGGACAGCGACAGGTGGCGCAGCTTGGCGAAGTTGCGGTTGACGGTGTGCAGCAACCAGAAGGAGCTGATGTCGCTGGAGCTGTACTCCATCACGTTCTTGGCGCGTTCGCGCTGGCCGCCGGACAGCGCCTGGTTCTTGACCAGCAGGATGTCCAGCAGGCGGCGCAGCATGTGGCTGACCTCGCGCGAGCCTTCCACCGTGGCCAGCGGAGGAATGAAGCCGCCGCCCAGGCCCCATTGGCCGGTGGCGTCCTTTTCCAGCCGGCACAGCGGAATGGCGTCGTAGCCGTCGCGGTTCTCTTCCTCGATCATCAGCCGCACGTCCAGCTCCAGCGTGGACAGATCGGCGTCCAGTGCCTGGGTGTAGAGATCGGCCACTTCCGCGCTGGCGCTTTGGAAGCGAGTGGGGCGGGACATGAGCTCGCCGTTGCGGGTGTTGCCGCCGTAGGGCTGCATATGGGCGAGACAGGCGTAAAGCGTGGTCTTGATGCCGGCTTGCGGCAAGGTGTTCAGATCGCGGGACAGCGGCAGCGGCGCGCTGGCCGGCGCCTGGAACAGCGTGCCGTCCCGGAACAGGATGGACAGCCCGTCGATGCGGACGGTGCCGCCCTTGAGCGCCTGCTCGTCCAAGACGATGTGTTGCAGGCCCCAGCCGTGGCGTTGGCTCAGTTGCTGCCGCGCGGCGACGTGCTGCTCCAGCAAGAGGGTTTGCTGTTGAAAGTGCTGCGGGCGCAGGAACATGCCTTCGCCCCAGAGCACTCGTTTGGCTTGTTGCATTACTGATACACCTTGTCTGGAAATCTACTTCAATCTCAATTGCGCCTGGAAATTCATCGGCTTGTCAGCCGGCCCTGGCCGCCGCGGGCGAAGAAGCGCATGGGCTTTGAGCCACGTCATGGCCGGAACGGCCCGCATCCGGTAATAACACCCTGTTCAAACTGTGTACACGATCGCTAAAATGCGCGACATTTTGCAGCAAGAGCGGCGCCCTTGTCATGCAAAAGAGTTTGTTAATTTTCAGCGTCGGCCCGGCGCCGCGGCAGGCTTCAGTTTCGGCTGCCGGCGCAGTCCGCCTTGGCGGACGCGGGCTGGCCGGGCAGGGTCAACGCTTTGGGTTTGATGGCTTCCAGGTGGCAATCGGCGGCGCGGAAGCTCAGGTCTTTGCTGCGGACGGCGTCGGCGTCGTACAACAGGCGCCAGAAGTGGGCGTCCGGACGGCGGAAAAAGCCGACGACGCCGATGAACTGAGCGTCTTTTTCAATGGTGACGTCTTCTAGCGTCACTTTACCACCTGGCAAAAAGGTCAGTTCTTTGCTGTTGATCAGACTGTCGCCCAGCAGTTCTGATTCAGGCTTGCCGCTGGACAGGGCCTCCATGGTCAGGCGGTTGAAAGCCTGCTGGTTTTTGAGCTGGTAGACATGCACCACCACGGACAGCGGTTTGCCTTTGGCGTCGCGGTTTAGCGACGGGCTGCCTTCCGCTTTGATGTCGATGGTCTTGGTGCTGGAACAAGCGGTCAGAGAGGCTATGGCGATGGCGTAAAATAGGGCGCGGGCCCGTTGCCAGCTGGGGCGTTTTTTCATCATGACGGCGGTTCCTAACGATTGGATTTGTGACTATCTGCTATCGAAAGTATCCCAAATTTTTGGTTTAATTGGAATGCATGCTCCGTCGCAAATTGATTTGCATACGGCGGTTAAAATCAGAGATCGGGTAGCTCAAGCTATTGATTTAAATTGTAATGTCATTTATCGTCTCGCGTCAAAATGCATTTGAACTATATCTTGCCGATCCTGGTGCTTGGCATCGTTTTGCTCCTGTCCTGGCTGGGCTGGAAATTCTTCTTGGGACAGCCCCGCATCTTGGAAGGGAGCCGCTCGCCAAAGCCTGTTCTGCCTGGGGCGGAGGCTTTGGCTGGAGCCATGGCCGCAGGGCCGGAAACACTGACTGAAAAGCGGGCGGTGAGCGCCGCTTTTTTGCGTGCGTCGCGCCGGGCGCCCAGCGCCGCCGCGCGTTACTGGCGGGTGTGGCTGCCGGTGGTGTCGCTGTTGCTGGTGGCTTTGGCGGTGGCGATCACGCTGAAATTGAATCGTTTTCATCGCAGTCCCGAGTTCGAAGCGGCAGAATATGCGCAGGGCATAAGAATTAAGCAAACGCTGTTGGAAGAAAAACTGGTGCCCCCGCCGCCGCTTCCGCCGGAAGCTTTTGTCAACGTCATAGCGGAGCGGCCCAGCTTGGGCCATGCGGACCGGGACTGGAGCAAGCTGAATCCGGAGTTTGTGCAGGTGGTGCTGCGGGTGATGGAAAAAATGAAGGCCAGGGGCTTCCCCATGGTGCTGCTGGAAGGCTATCGCAGCCCGGAGCGCCAGGACTCGCTGGCCGGGCAGGCCACGCTGGTGACCAAGGCCAAAGGCGGACAGAGCAAGCATCAATACGGCCTGGCGGTGGATTTGGCGCCGATCCGCGAAGGCAAGGTAGTGATATCGGAACGCGATCCCTGGGCGATGCAGGCTTACAACGCGCTGGGGGAAGAGGCGACGGCGGCCGGCCTGACTTGGGGCGGCAACTGGAGCTTCAAGGACTTCGGGCATATCGAGCGCTCAGGCTCGCTGAAGTCCCTGCTCAAAAAATAACGGTTTAAAAGAAGGTGGTGGGTGTTTATGAAAGGTTGGCTGCGTCACGCCAAAGTGGCTTCGGCAATCGGGTTCCTGATCCTGATCGCTTTGATCTGGTTCCTGGGGCCGTGGTTGGGCTTGGAGTCGCTGGAGGCCCGTTTGGGCTGGATTATCGGCGTCATGTTGTTTTGGGTGCTGACCCTGCTGGTGGGCCAGGTATTGGCGCGCCGCGCCGGCGGCCTGCTTGAGCGCATGCTGCGCAAGCAGGCGGACGAGGCGGTCATCAACGCCAGCTCCGACAAGCGCGCCGAGGTCACCCTGCTGCGCCAGCGGCTGCTGGGGGCGATCGACACCCTGAAGAAATCCAAGCTGGGCAGCGCCAGCGGCAGCGCCGCCTTGTACGAGCTGCCGTGGTACATGATCATCGGCCACCCGGCGGCGGGCAAAAGCTCGGCCATCCTGCAGTCCGGCCTGACCTTCCCCTTCAGCGACAAGAGCGGCATCCAGGGCGTGGGCGGCACCCGCAACTGCGACTGGTTCTTCTCCACCGAGGGCGTACTGCTGGACACCGCCGGCCGCTACGCCACCCAGAGCGAAGATAGGGTGGAGTGGCTGGAATTCCTCAAGCTGCTGAAAAAACACCGGGCCAAGGCGCCGGTCAACGGCATCTTGATCGCCATCAGCCTGCCGGAGCTGGCGCAGCACCATAGCGAAGGCTTCACCCTGTACGCGCGCCAGATCCGCGAGCGCATTCACGAGGTCTGCAACACCTTCGGCCTCTTGGTGCCCATTTATCTGGTGTTCACCAAGCTGGACCTCTTGGGCGGTTTCGCCCAGTTCTTCCAGGACGCCAGCGACGAGGATCGCGCCAGGGTCTGGGGCGCGACGCTGAGCGCGGACCAGGGCACGGGCTTCGACGTGGCCAATGTGACCGGCCAGCAGTTCGAGCTCCTGTACCGCGGCCTGGTGCAGGCCGGCGAGGAAAAACTGATCCAGTACCGCGGCGATCAGGTCAAGCCGGCCCATTTCGCCTTCCCCATCGAATTCCACGGCCTGAAAGAGGCGGTGGTCAAATTCGTTAAACTGCTGCACGAAGAAGACCCTTACCACGCGCGGCCTTTGCTGCGCGGTTTCTATTTCACCAGCGCCCTGCAAGAGGGCGTGCCGCGCATCGTGGCCGCCAATCGCGTGCAAGGCCAGTTCGACCTGAGCCAGGGCGGCCAGGAGATGAAGCAGGCGCCGGCGTCTTACAGCTACTTCCTGCGCAATCTGTTCCGCGACGTGCTGTTCCAGGATCAACACCTGATCTCCCGGCAGACCAAGCCCAGCGGCAGCCGCTGGCGTCTGTTCGGCATGGCCGCCGGAGTGTTGTCGCTGGCCGCGCTGGCCAGCTTCTGGACCTGGTCCTTCATCGGCAACCAGCATTTGCTGGACGAGGTGAAGGCCGAGCGCGCGCAGGCGCAAAAGCTGGCCGCCAGCGGGCAGCTGTACGACAAGCTGCGTTCGCTGCAGATCCTGCAGAAGCGCCTGGAGGAATTGCAGTCCTACCGCAAGAACGGCGCGCCGTGGCAAGTGGGCCTGGGCCTGTACCAGGGCAAGGAGCTGGAGCCGCAACTGCGCCGCGAGTATTTCGCCGGCCTGAAGGAAGCGATGCTGCGCCCGGTGCAGCGCAATCTGGAAACCACGCTGGTGGCCCTGAAGCCGGAAGCGCCCGCGCCGACGCCCGCGCCCGCTCCGGTGGTGAGCGAACCGCCCAAGCCGGCCGCGCCGGCTCCGGCGCCGTTCAAGCCCAAGCCTAAAAAGCACGCGCCGCGCGGCGGCTTGCCCAATATCAACTTGAGCGCGCTGGATTGGCCGCAACGCGCCACCACGGCCAAGCTGGAAGCTTCCGCCGCGCAAGGCGAGACCGCCGCTGCGCAACGCAATCCGCAGCAGTTGGACGCCAGCTACAACGCCTTGAAAACCTATCTGATGCTGCACGAGCAGAAGCGCATGGACGAAGCGCATCTGATCGACCAGCTGCCGCGCTACTGGCGGCCTTACCTGGAAAGCCAGCGCGGCCAGTATTCGGTGGAAGAGGTGATGGCGGTGGCCGAGAAGCTGGTGGCCTTCTACGTCAGCCAGATCAAGGAAGCGGACCTGCCGCTGATCGACAACAACGCCAAGGTGGTGGGCGAGGCGCGCGAGGTGTTGCGCGGCTCCTTCAAGCGCCTGTCCGCTCAGGAGCGGGTGTTCAATGAGATCAAGGCCCGCGCCAACACCCGCTTCGCGCCGCTGACCGTGGCGCGGATCCTGGACAACCGCGACCTGGACGTGATGGCCGGCAGCCAGATGGTGGAGGGGGCTTACACCCGCGAAGCCTGGAACGGCTACGTCAAAGCCGCGATCGACGAAGCCAGCAAGGGCGAAATCCGCAGCGACGACTGGGTGCTGGCCTCGTCCTCTCAGGACAATTTGGGCCGGGACGGCGACGTGGAGAAAAACCGCGCCGCGCTGGAAGCCCTGTACCGCGGCCAATACGCCGCCGCCTGGAAGAAATTCCTGATCGGCGTCACCACCCGCGACTTCAGCAACCCGGCTCAGTCCGCCTCCGCGATGGCGCGGCTGTCCGACAAGCAAAGCTCGCCTATCAAGCTGGTGCTGGCGCGCGCGGCGATGGAGACGGCCTGGGACAATCCGTCCGAGCTGAACCGCTCGCTGGAAAACGCCAAGCAGTCGATGCTGGAAAAAACCGCGGAATTCCTCAAGGGCGGCAGCGCGCCGGCCCAGGCGGACAAGGCCAAGCTGTACGGCGAAGTGGGCCGCCAGTTCGCCGGCGTCGCCCAACTGGTCAAGGGCGACAATCCGCCGATCAACGCCTACCTGGATCAGCTGGCCAAGCTGAAAGCCAAGCTGGCGGCGATCTCCAGCACAGACGAGCCCGGCCCGCAGGCGCGCGCCGCCTTGCAGGCGACCCTGGGCGGTTCCGGCTCGGAGCTGGGCGACACCGCCTCCTTCGTCGACAACACCCTGCTCAGCCAGGTCACGCCGGAAACCGGCGAGATGGTGCGGCCCATGCTGGTGCGTCCGCTGACCCAGTCCTACAACGCCTTGCTGGGGCCGGTGGCCAACGACATCAACCAGGCTTGGGCCAATGAAGTGCTGCCGCAGTGGAAGCAGCTGGCCGGCAAATACCCGTTCGCGGATTCCAGCAACAGCGCCTCGGTGGCGGAGATCAGCCGCTTCGTCAAAGCCAACGACGGCACGCTGGACAAATTCATCAACAAATACCTGAACGGCCTGGTGCAGAAGAAGGGCGACCAATTGGTGCCGCGCGCCTGGGGCAATATGGGGGTCAAGTTCAACCCGGCCTTCCTGTCCAGCGTCAGCAGCCTGTCCGCGCTGGCCAACGCCCAGTTGCAAGACGGCGAGAACACCCGCTTCGAACTGCAGCCGACACCGACGCCGGGCCTGTCCGAAATCGTGTTCGAGGTGGACGGCCAGGAACTGCGCTACCGCAACGGCCCGCAGGCCTGGCAGCCGTTCACCTGGCCGGGCAACGGCCAGAACGCCGGCGCCCGCATCCAGGTGGTGTCCTACAGCGGCGCCAGCAGCGTGGTGGGCAACCAGCCGGGCCGCATGGGCCTGATGCGTTTGCTCTCCAGCGCTAAGGTCAGCCAGGACAGCCCGGACTCCGCCCAGCTCACCTGGAACCTGCGCAAGGCCGACGGCGAGGCGCAGACGGTGAAATTCAATTTCCGCATGGTTGGCGGCGTCAATCCGCTGCAACTGAACAAGCTGTACAAGCTGACCTTGCCTGAGCGCGTGACGCTTTAAGGGAGACACATAGTCATGGCGTTCAATTTCAAGCGGGCGCAGGAAACGCCTCCGCAATTCTGCATTTTCGGCAAATTGCCGCGTCGCGGCGATTTCGTCCGCGTCAACGCCACCCACCCGGCGGCCACCCAGCTGGACCAGCTGCTGGCGCAAAGCCTGGGCGGGCTGGAATCCGGCCCGGAGGCGGTGGAGCGTTACCGCGCGATGCCGGGCACCAGCTTCGTGCTGCGCAGCCGCGACCAGATGTGGCTGTCGCTGGGCGTGATGCAGCCCAGCCGCGACGAAAGCGGCCGCAATTACCCGCTGGTGGCGGCTTCGCTGATGCCTTGCGACGCGGCCTTGCCGCCGTTGTCGGTGCTGATGCTGGCCAACGAACTGTTCTTCTCCGGCCTTAAGGAGCAATTGAGCAGCGCCATCGACAACGCGGTGGAAATGCTGGCCTGCCGCCAGTTCCTGGAGGAGCAGTCGCTGTTCGGCATCTCCTCCGTGGCGGATCTGGATCTGGCGCAGCAGCTGCTGGAACGGCATCTGAGCGTGACGCCGGCCTCCCATCTGAGCCGGTTGTTGAGCGGCCGCGGGCTGCCGGACCTGGAGACGGTGCTGCTGGCCTTCACCTTCCACCATCAGCTGCTGCGCAAGTTCCAGGGCAGCCTGACGGCGCAAACCTATCTGCTGCCGCTGCCGGACCGCGACGGCGAAGACATGCTGGCCGCGGCCACCTGGCTGTCGCTGTACCAGGCGGCCACCGCCGGCCAGGCGGGACAGGCGGAGCAATGCCTGCTGATTCAGCGGCCGGAAGGCCGCTTCCTGGCCTTGCTGCCGGGAGATTTGAACGAACAGATCGTCGCACAGTGCTGGGGAGGGCAGTTGGACGCCCGCTTCATCGTCGACGTGGCCGAGCCGCACGCGCCGTGGCGCAACCACCAGGCCTACGCCGAAGCGGCTTACATCCTGGGGCGGAGGCTGAACGATCCGTCCATTTCGGTGGCGCAGCTGCGCGAGGTGGCGTCCAGCCTGTCGCGCAGCGTGGCCTGAGTAGTGGCGTAACACCGGAGCGGCCGGCGACATTCGCCGAGGCCGCTCCAATCAGAGCTTTGTGAACTTGAGAGAGAACCATCATGGCCAAAGAAAGCACACAGAAAAAACTGTCGCGGGTACGCCCGCCGCGCGTGCAGATCACCTACGACGTTGAAATCGGCGACGCCATCGAAACCAAGGAACTGCCCTTCGTGCTGGGCGTGCTGGGGGATTACTCCGGCCACAGCAAGGAGCCGCTGCCCAAGATGAAGGAACGCAAGTTCGTTCAGATCGACCGCGACAACTTCGACGAAGTGCTCAAGGGCATGGCGCCGCGCCTGGCCATCAAGGTGGACAACAAGCTGAAAGAAGACGGCAGCCAGCTGGCGATGGAGCTGAACTTCGACGAACTGGCGGATTTCGAGCCGCAGAACGTGGTGGATCAGGTCGAGCCGCTGAAAAAGCTGCTGGACGCGCGCAAGCGCCTGGCCGACCTGCGCAACAAGATGGCGGGCAACGACAAGCTGGAAGAATTGCTGGACGAAGTGGTGCGCGATACGGAAAAGCTGAAGGCGATCAGCCAGGCCGC
Organism: Chromobacterium sp. S0633; assembly: GCF_024158805.1. Lineage (NCBI taxonomy): Bacteria > Pseudomonadati > Pseudomonadota > Betaproteobacteria > Neisseriales > Chromobacteriaceae > Chromobacterium > Chromobacterium sp. S0633. The sequence continues at coordinate 10,065 of NZ_JAMZGH010000069.1, forward strand.
GCATCCGGACAAAGCGGGAGAGTGATAGATGAGCGCAGAACAACAACTTGAGGCCGGCGCGGCCGCAGCCCCGGCGGCGGCAGGCAGCCTGCTCGACTCCATCATCGAGCAAAGCCGCGTCGCCACCAACGACAACGAAAAGGGCCACACCCGCGACCTGATCGGCGAACTGGTCGACCAGGTGCTGGAAGGCAGCGTCAGCGTATCGCGCGATCTGTCCGCCAGCATAGACGCGCGCATCGCCGAAATCGACGCGCTGATCTCCTCGCAGCTGAACGAGATCATGCACCACAACGACTTCCAGAAGCTGGAAGCCTCCTGGCGCGGTCTGAAATACCTGGTGATGGAGTCCGAAACCAGCACCATGCTCAAGATCAAGGTGCTCAACGCCTCCAAGAAAGACCTGGTCAAGGACTTCAAGGCGGCGCCGGAGTTCGACCAGAGCGCGCTGTTCAAGAAGATCTACGAAGAAGAATACGGCACCTTCGGCGGCGCGCCTTACGCCGGCCTGGTGGGCGATTACGAATTCACCCGCCACCCGGAAGACTTCTACCTGCTGGACGAACTGTCCCACGTGGCCGCCTCCGCGCACGCGCCGCTGATCACCGCCGCTTCCTCCGGCCTGTTCGGCCTGGAGAGCTTCACCGACGTGGGCAAGCCGCGCGATCTGGCCAAGATCTTCGACACCGTCGAATACGCCAAGTGGAAATCCTTCCGCGAATCCGAAGACTCCCGCTACGTCGGCCTGGTCTTGCCGCATGTGCTGGGCCGTCTGCCCTACGGCCGCGACAATGTGCCGGTGGAGGAGTTCGACTTTGAGGAAAACGTGGACGGCAGCACCCACGAAAAATACCTGTGGACCAACGCCTCCTACGCCTACGCCGCGCGCCTGACCTCCGCCTTCGCCCAATACGGCTGGCTGGCGGCCATCCGCGGCGTGGAAGGCGGCGGCCTGGTGGAAGGCCTGCCGGCCCACACCTTCAAGACCGACGACGGCGAAGTGGCGCTCAAGTGCCCCACCGAAGTGGCGATCACCGACCGCACCGAAAAACTGCTGTCCGATCTGGGCTTCATCTCGCTGGTGCACTGCAAGAACACCGACTACGCGGCCTTCTTCGGCGGTCAATCGGTGCAGAAGGCCAAGACCTACAACACCGATTCGGCCAACGCCAACGCGCGCCTGTCCACCCAGCTGCCCTACATCTTCGCGGTGTCGCGCATCGCGCATTACATGAAATCCATCATGCGCGACAAGATCGGCAGCTTCGCCTCACGCCAGAACGTGCAGGACTTCCTGAACACCTGGCTGGCGCAATACGTGCTGCTGGACGACTCCGCCAGCCAGGAAGCCAAAGCCAAATACCCGCTGCGCGAAGCGCGCGTCGACGTGGTGGAAGTGCCGGGCAAACCGGGCGTCTATCGCGCCGCCGCCTTCCTGCGGCCGCATTTCCAGCTGGATGAACTGACCATTTCCCTGCGTCTGGTGGCGGAGCTGCCGCAGCCGGCGGGTTAAGGCTGGAGAGCCTGCGCGCGTCCGCCGGGTTCCGGCGCGGCGGCGGGCGCGGGCGTCTTTTGGAATGGGAGGGCTCGCCTCCAATTTTTGACCTTTGTTCTAAGGAGAAGTAAATGGCTTTTGATGCATTCCTGAAAATTGACGGTATTCCTGGCGAAAGCAGCGACGACAAGCACAAAGACTGGATCGAAATCCAGTCCTTTGCCCACAAACTGGAACAGCCGGCCCAGGCTACCGCCAGCTCCGCCGGCGGCGCCACCGCCGAGCGCGTGAACCACGCCGCTTACGAAATCACCCACTTCCTGGACAAAGCCAGCCCGAAGATCTACGAAGCCTGCTGCAAGGGCCAGCACATCAAGGAAATCACCATCGAACTGTGCCGTGCCGGTGGCGACAAGGTGAAGTACATGGAGATCAAGATGGAACAAGTCCTGATCGCCAAGGTTGAGCCGCACGGTTCCGCCAACGACAACGGCTTCCCCAGCGAAAAAGTGAGCTTCACTTACGGCAAGATCAAGTGGACCTACACCCAGCAGAAACGCGCTGACGGCGCCGGCGGCGGTAACGTCAGCTCCGGCTGGGACCTGACCGCCAACAAAGCGATCGCCTAAGTCTCAGTAGCGAAGAAGTGCCAACCCGCCCACTGCCCTGGGCGGGTTGCAAGAATCTGTTCAATGTCCGCCGCGTGCGCGAGACCTTGCACGGCGAGTACCGCTTCGGAATGCTCATGCGCCCTAGGGCCAGTCCGTTTCTTCCGCTGTTTTCGCCCTGTTTCGCTCGTGACCGCCGGGCTTTGAACAGACTCTAAGGCACCCCGGGGGCCGCCGCGCGCCGATTGGCCGCAGCAGACTCCGGGATGTCCTTTACCCATGTCAAAGTCAATCCGGGAAGTAATGCTATGAAACGTTTGCTGATGGTCGCCGCGCTCGCCCTGTCGCTGGTGGGCTGCAAGACCAATCCTAACGCTCAACAAGCCTCCAACGACCCCGCCGTGATCAAGGCGGCGGAAGAGAAGGCCGCGCTGGACAAGGCCGTGGCCGCCAATATGGCCATAGACCCCAACCTGATCCCGTTTGAAAAAATGAGCCCCAAACTGTCCCCGGTGGGCGAGGCTCAACTGCAACTGCTGCTGCCCAAGCTCAAGACCGCCAAATCCATCCTGGTGCGCGGCCACTGCTACCGCGGCGACATCGGCAATGCCCGCGCCGCGGCGCAAACCCGCGCCATCGCCGTCAAGCAGTTCCTGAGCGACGCCGGCGTGCCGGCCAATAAAATCACCGTGCGTTACGACACCGAGCGTCAGCTGCACGCGGTGCGTCTGATCGCCAACTGAATCTCGGCGCCGGGCCGCCCTGCGTAAGCGGGCGGCCGGGCGTTTTCGGGTGCTTAAGCAAACCCGGCGCGGCCGCGCACGGTTTGCTTAAGGACTCGCCAATTGCGCAGTCGATTTGAATCAGGTTAACGCCATGGACCTCAGCACCCTGCTCGCCAGCTTCGCCTCCGCCTTCAACCAGGACCAGCGCCTGCTCACCCTCAGCCTGGGCGACGGCAGCGTGGCGGCCGAGCAATTGCTGCCACTGAGTTTGGCCGGCGAGGAAGGCGTGTCCCGGTCTTACGCCTACCAGCTGACCTGTTTGTCTCCGGACGGCAAGATCGAACTCAAGAGCCTGCTCGGCCTGCCGGCCCGGCTCGGCATCCTGGACGCCGCCGGCGCGGAGAGCCTGCGCTGCGGCGTGGTGTCCAAGGCCGAGTGCCTGGGCTCGGACGGCGGCTTCAGCCGTTATCAGCTGACCATTGAGCCGCCGTTCGCGCTGCTGCGTCATCGCATCAGCTCGCGGGTGTTCCAGGACCAGTCGGTGCCGGACATCGTCGCGCAGATCCTGAGCGAGCATCAGCAGGCCAATCCGGTGTTCGCCCGCGTGCAGGCCCAGGATTTCAAGACTGGCCCGGCATCGCCGCGCAGCTACTGTCTGCAGTACCGCGAGAGCGATTACGACTTCATCGTGCGCCTGCTGCATGAAGAGGGCTATGCCTGGCGTTTCGATCACCTGGACGGCGACACACCACAAGTGCGCTTGGTCGCCTTCGACGACCCCTACAGCCTGCCGCCGGCCGGCGTCGAGCGGGTGCGTTTTCACCGCAGCGACGCCACCGAAGCCGAAGACGGCCTGACCGAGTGGAACGCCCAACGCCAGATCGTCCCCGGCGCGGTGGCTTTGGCCAGCTTCGATTACCAGCCGGTGCAAACTCAGCACAGCGGCGACGACAGCCGCATCGACCAGGGCCAGAACGGCAAGGCCTTGCAATCCTCCTTGCACGACTACGACCCGCAATCGCTGTACTACGCCGGCGACGCCGACCAGCTCAGCCACTACGCCCAACTGCGCCAGCAAGCGCATGACCTCAACGCCAAGCAATTCAGCGGCGGCGGTAGCGTGCGCGGCCTGGCCGCCGGCCAGTGGTTCCGCCTGGACGACCATCCGGCCCACGACGGCGACAGCAGCGAACAGCGCGAATTCGTCGTCACCCGCCAAGCTTTAAGCGCGCGCAACAACCTGCCGGCGGACCTCAAAGCGCTGGCAAAAGCCGAGGACGCCCAACCCTTCCGCGCCGACTTCGACGCCCAGCGCCGCGGCGTGCCGCTGACCCCGGCCTACGCCCACACCGAACTGGCCAAGCCCAAGTCTCGCGGCGTACAGACCGCCACCGTGGTGGGACCGCAAGGAGAAGAAGTCCACACCGACCAGCACGGCCGCATCAAGGTGCAATTCCACTGGCAGCGGCCGGAAGAACACCCGAGCATAGGCGCTAACCTCGACGACAAATCCTCCTGCTGGCTGCGGGTGGTCATGCCCAGCGCCGGCGCCGGCTGGGGCCACCAATTCATCCCGCGCATCGGCCAGGAAGTCTTGGTCGACTTCATCGAAGGCGACATCGACCGCCCGGTGATCACCGGCGTGCTCTACAACGGCAGCCACGCCACCCCGGACTTCAGCGGCGCGGGCGCCTTGCCGGCGAATAAAACCCTGTCCGGCATCAAATCCAAAGAACACCAGGGCGGCCAGTACAACGAACTGCTGTTCGACGACACCCCCGGCGAAGTGCGCGCCAAGCTGTCGAGCGAACCCGGCAAAACCCAGCTCAACCAAGGCTTCCTCACCCAGCCGCGCAGCAACGGCAAGGCCGAACCGCGCGGCGACGGCTTCGAACTGCGCACCGACAACCACGGCGCCATCCGCGCCGGCCACGGCCTGCTGCTGAGCGCCGAAGCGCAGAACGGCGCGTCCGGCAAACAACTGGCGCGCGAACAAGCGCAAAGCCAGCTGGACGCGGCCTTGGCCCTGAGCCAAAGCCTGGGCGACACCGCCAGCGGCCAGCAGGCCGACACCATGGAAACCGGGCCGGAAGAAATCGGCCCGGACAACGCCAAGGCCGCCAAGAAGACCGAAGGCCATCTGCAACACCAGGCCGCGGCCTTGAAAGCCTGGGAAGCCGGCTCCAACACCGACAAGGACGGCAAGACCGCCAAGGACCAAGCCGGTCAGCAGCCGCTGATTATTCTGTCGGCCCCAGCCGGCATCGCCAGCCTGAGCCAGCAAAGCCAGACCGTGGCCGCCGGCACTAACCTGGACCTGGTGGCGCAGCGGGACAGCAACCAAACCTCGGGCCGTCGCTGGATTCACAATGTAGGTCAGCACATCAGCCTGTTCGTCACCGGGGTCAAGGATCAGATTGCGCTGAAGCTGATCGCCGCCAAAGGCAAGGTGCAGATGCAGGCGCAGAGCGACAGCATCGAGGTGACCGGCGATCAGGACGTCAAGATCACCGCCATCAAGGGCCAGCAGTTGTGGAACGGCAAGAAGGAGATTCTGCTGACCAGCGGCGGCGCTTATGTGCGGATCAAGGACGGCAAGATCGAGCTGCACGCGCCTGGCACCGTCAGCTTCAAGGGCGGTAGCCACGATTGGAGCGGGCCGGCCAGCATGAGTCCGCCGTTCCCGCGCTTCCCCAACACCGTCTGCAAGACCTGCATGGCGCAAGGCTTCAAGCAGGCCAATCCCTTGGTGGCGGCTAAATGAGCCCGGCGGTGCTGTTGACCAAACCTTCTTCGGCCGCGTGGCTGGAACGGCTGTTGGAGCAAGCGCGGCAGGCGGAGCTGGAGTGGCTGGACTTCATCGTGGATCAGGGCGATATCGGCGACGCTTGGCAGAGCCGCGCCCCTGCCATGCATATGCCGCGCAGCCTCTTGCTGGAGACCCCGCACGCCGAGGCCGCCGACGAAGGGCCGGCCTTGCTGCGTTTGCCGCTGCACTCCCCGGCTGGATTGGAAAAATGGACGCGGCAGCTGGATAAATGGCAGGGCGAGCCGCGCTTGCTGGCCCTGTTGGGCGATTGGGATTTCGACGCCTTGGCCGAGCGGCTGAGCGCCTGTCTGCAAGCCTCCTGGGACCAGGGCCGACAACAGGGCGTGTTGCGTTTCAACGATCCGCGCGTGTTCGCCGCGGTCAGCGAGGCGCTGGAGCCGGCGCAGCGGCGTTTCCTGTTGGAGCCGGCCTTGCAATGGCATTGGCTGGACCGTGACGGCAACGCCCGCTGTCTGGAGCCGGATGTCGACGTGATGCGGAGTTGGCCGCAGTGGGAGGAGGAGACCCTGAGCCTGTCGCCGTCGCAGATTGACGAATTGATGGTCTGGCACCAGGCGGAAAGCTGGCGCCAGGATCATCTGCTGACGCCGTCGATGTACGGGCTGAGCTCGCAGGAAGAACTGATGGCGCGGCTGGCGGCGGCGCACCGGGCGGCGGACCGGGCCAAGCTGTGGTCGGAGCCGGAACGCCAGCCCTTGATCGAGCGCCGTTTGCGGGAGCCGGCGTGAGCATGGCCGCGGCCTGGGCGCGTTTTTGCGGGTGGCTGATTTTGCTGCTCCTGTCCGGCTGCACGACATCGCCCAAAACCATAGGCGTCGGCGCGCGGGTGGTGAATACCATGGCCGGCGCCGAGATTGTGCATGCTAGTTTTAACGGTCAGGCCATAGGCGGTTCCGGCGGCGAAGAGTGTTGCATCAGCCTGCCGGCGCAGTGGCGGCCGGGCATGACGGCGACGATAGGGTGGGTGAAGGATCCGAGTCCAGGGGTGAACCCTGGAGGAGTCAAGCCGCCTCCTACAGGTAAATACGGCTCTATTACCGCCGAGGGCGCAAGGTGGTTTGAGGTGCACGAGGCTAACTATGTCCGCCATCAGCTGACACTGCCCTTGCCGGCTTACGAGAACACCTGCGGCTTGTCCCTGGTGTTTTTGCCTTGCGATGAGGTGTATCCGCTGATTGACTGCCGGCAACGCCAGCAAGTGTTTAGCGGTTTGCGGGAGAAAACCTCGGCAGAGTGGCGGCAGGAGGTGGCGCGACGCCTGGGCGGCCGTATGCGCTGCGACGCGCCGGCGGAATCCGGCAAGGGCGGATGGTGATGCGAGCGCCAAACCGTGGCGAGATGGCTGCGGTGCACATGCCATGGCTGGCGTGGGCCGCTTGTGGCGTCTTGGCTTTGGGGCTGGCGGCTTGCCAGACCATTGCGCCGCCCAAAACCCTAGGCGCCGGCGCGCGGGTGGTGAATACCGTGGCGGGCACGTCGATTGTGCGCGCCAGCTTTAACGGCCAGGGCATGGGCGGCGGCGGCGGCGAGGAGTGCTGTGTCAGCCTGCCGGAGCAATGGCGGCCGGGCATGACGGCGACGATAGAGTGGGTGGTGGATCCGAGCCCAGGGGTGAATCCTGGTGGGATTCGGCAACCTCCCCGGAGCAAGTATGGATCTATCACGGCGGAAGGTAGTAGATGGCATGAGGAGCATGAAGCTAATTATGTTCGCCGCAAGGTGACGATGGCGGTGCCCAGGTATGAAACCGTCTCTTCCTTGGTACTGGTGTTCCTGCCTTGTGACGAGGTGTATCCGTTGATTGATTCGGCGGAGCAGGGCCGGGTGTTTGGCGGTCTGAGAGGGCTGGCTTCGTCGGAGTGGGACGATGAAGTCATTCGCCGTTTGGGGGCAGGGAAGGTCTGTGTGGCAGGCAGATGAACTCGAAGGGCTTGGCCATGTGCGTTTGGCGTGTTGGCAGTGTGACTGAGTCAATCCGTATTTCCGCATGGAGGATAACACCATGACGAGGATCGCTTTAACGATTGGCTTGCTGCTGCTTCTCGGCCTGGCCGGGTGCCGGAGCATGGAGCGGCCCAAAACCCTAGGCGCCGGCGCGCGAGTGGTGAATACCGTGGCGGGCACATCGATTGTGCATGCCAGCTTCAATGGCCAGGGCATGGGCGGTGGAGGAGGCGAGGAGTGCTGTGTCAGCCTGCCGGAGCAATGGCGGCCGGGCATGACGGCGACGATAGAGTGGGTGGTGGATCC